>CAYQAQ010000001.1:0-16565 GCA_964415495.1 uncultured candidatus Brocadiaceae bacterium
ATCGGAACACTCCACGAGGGCACCAGTGGACCGCCATACACAGCGTTCCGCGACGGCCTCGATGGCACGCCGACGTTCATGCTGTTGATGCGTCCAGTCGACGTCAGCGGCGAGCCAGGCGGTCCACCAGCCGTTGCCGCGATTGATGACGATTTCGCCGCGCGAACAGGCCTGCATGAGCTCCGCTAGCGCGGTGCGCTGAGCGACGCTCGGCGCCAGATCGCCGACGGCATCGAAGTGCTGTTTGGCCTCGGTGGCGGTCTGCCACGGCAGGGTCGCGCTGCGAAAATGGTCCTCGACCAGCCCCACCGCTGCCGGTTGGACGCGCACGAGGCCCTCGGCGCGCTGGGCGACCACCTGCACCGCATCAGCGCGCAGGCGCGTGCCCAGTCGATCCAAGGCACGGCGCAAGTCCTTGATCGCCACGGGCTTGGTGAAGAAGTCGACACAGCCCATGCGCAGGGCGACAACGGCATCGTCGAAGGCGGCGTACCCACTCATCAGGATAAAGGGTACCCCACATTCACCGGCAAAGTCCAACCCACTGCCATCAGGTAACTTGAGATCGGTCAATAAGGCTTCCGGAGGGCATTCAGCCGCGACCGCCCGCGCCTCCACCAGACTGGCGGCGGTGCGGACTTCAGTGGCGCCAACGGCAAGCGCCCGACCCAGGGCACTGCGGATGGCGTCCTCATCTTCAACGATGAGCAGGCGCATGAGGGCTCCTACGCGAAGGGTATGCCATGGGGATTGCCTCGGTCGATTGCCTCGGTCCGGACGTCCGGACCGGGGCAATGATCACGGCTCTGTCAGCTCTAGGAACGCCGCTTCCAGATTCCGGGTGCCGCGGACCTCGGCAACCGTGCCGGAGGCGACGATGCGGCCGGAGCGGATGACCGTGACCTGGTCGGCGACGGTTTCGACCGCGGCCAGGGTGTGAGTGCTCATCAGGATCGCTGCGCCCCCGTCGGTGAGCTGGCGCATCCAGTCCAGGACGACGCGGATGTGCTTGGGGTCGAGGCCGACTAGTGGTTCGTCAACAATAAGCAGGCGCGGTTCATGCAGCGCCGCCGCTGCCAGCACCACGCGCTGGCGCATGCCGTGGCTGTAGCCTTCGGCCATGGCATCGATGAAGCCGGCAAGGCCGAAACGCTCGCTTTCGAGCGCCAAGCGCTCGTGATAGCGATCCCGATCCAGGCCATAGAGCCGCGCCGTGAAATCGAGAAATTCGCGGCCGGTCAGGCGTTCATAGAGAAACGGCTCATCGGGGACATACGCCAAGGCTCGGCGCGCGGCGCGGCCAGCGGTGATCACATCATGGCCATCGATACGGATGGTACCGGCATCGGGCCGCAGCAGTCCGGTGCACAGTTTGATCGTGGTGGTCTTGCCGGCACCATTGGGTCCGAGGAAGGCGTGGATCTGTCCCGCTGGCACGCTCAGGGACAGGTCATCAACCGCGACCAGGGAACCGAAGCGCTTGGTGACATGGTCGATGGACAGCATCCATTGCCTCGGTCCGGAAGTCCGGAGGTCCGGAGGTCCGGAAGTCTCCAGTGCGGCGGTGACGGTGGGTGAAAAGGGACTCAGCGTGTGCGGGGGCGCAGCAACCATACCGGATGCAGACCGCTCTGCTACTCGACTTCCGGACTTCCGGACTTCCGCACGGCGGCAATCCCTTACGCGAGCAAGGCTTTCGCTGCTTGGACCTCATCGTTGACCACCGATACCAGCTCGACCAGCGAGGTCTTGTCGATGCCGAGATGCCGCCAGACGGCGGGGTCGATGGTGCTTTCGTGAAAGTCGCCGGGGGCGCGCATCGACTTGAGAGCGCACAAATGGTCGCAGAACTGGCCGAGCGCCACGGGCCCGGGGTCCGTGGCGTCCGCCACGTTGTAGCGATCAGCGACAATGCGGCTGAGCAGGGGCTCCAGTTCCCAGAGATTGACCAGCCACGCACCGATCTCGGCGTCGTCGGTGCGAATCACTTCACGGGCGGCAACGTGGAACGACAGATGATATTCCTGCGCGACGGCGATAATCGCGCGCATTTCATCGGGTGCGTTTTGCGCGAGCAAAGCGCGTCCGACCGAGCGCAGCAGACCGGCGATAAAGGCCAATTCCGGTTCCATCACCCAGGCGCGCTGAGCGATCAAACGGCTGACGCCGGCGGCAACGGCGCTGTGGGTCCAGAAGCGCTTCATGTTGAAACACGCGTTCTGCTGCTGAAACGCGTTCATCACGCCGATCGACAAGGCGATCGAGCGGATGGTTTTGAAGCCGAGGATCGACACCGCTTGGCTCAGATCGCGCACCGGCTCATTCAGGCCATAAAAGACCGAGTTGACCATTTGCAGCATTTTCCCAGCAATGGCTGGATCTTTCACCACCAGGGCGGTGATGCTGCGCGCATCGGCATTGGGATCTTGCGTTGCTTGCGCGATGCGTGCGACGACCTCGGGCAGCGAGGGGACGGCCCGGACACGGGCAACGATGGTCTCCAGCGAGGACCGGGCGATGGTCACGAGGCACCCAGCAGGGCGCGCGCATACTCGAACTCCGTGGTCGCGGCGTTGACGACCTCGACCAAGACTTCTTTGTTCAGACCCAGCCGTTTAACGTCTTCGGGATCGAGGGTGATGTCGACATGATCGCCGCTGGCACGCAAGCCTTTGCGCGCGCAGATCGCGTCAGCGACGTGTAAGGCGGCAAACACCGCGCGATCGGGTACGAGATCGAGCTGATATTGATGACGGATGGCATCGCGTATTTCTGGCGCCAATTCCCAGTGTTCCGCCAGCCACGCACCGACTTCGGCATCATCGGTATCGATGACTTCACGCGCGGCGCGATGGAAAGGCCACTGCAGTTTATGCGCGACGGCAATGATCGCTCGAGTTTCATCAGGGGCGTTCTCGACCAGCACCAAGCGACCGATGTGGCGCAGCAGCCCGATGGTGAAGGTCAGTTCCGGATCGCGATGACGGCAGCGTTGTGACACCAGGCGCGCCAAGCCACCAGCGACGACACTGTGGGTCCAATAGGCCTTCATGCTGAAGCAGGCCGACTGCTGCTGGAAGGCATTGATCACCGACACCGACATTGCCAGCGAGCGCAGGGTCTTGAAGCCCAGCACCGTGACCGCGTGTTCCAGATCGTGAATCGGCTCTTTTAAGCCGTAATACACGCTGTTGACCATGCGCAGCATCTTGGCGGCGATACCGGGATCGCGGGACACCAAGTCGCCAACCAGATGCGCATCGGCATTGGGGTCATTGACCAGTTTGATGAGTTTATTCACCACCTCGGGCAAAGTCGGGATGGTGTGGAGGCGTTCGACCACCTCGTTCAGGGAGACACGGGATAAGGGCACGATCAGCCTTTCTCGGCGCCATCTTCGACGCCTTTTGACGGAGGCGGCTGCGCAAGCAGATCGGCCAGCGCATCTGCGGGCCCGATATGTCCGTGCGACGCATCCTGATTTTCGGCTTGGATCTGCAGCCATAATTCATGGCGATAGATCTGCACATGCGGTGGTGCCGAAATACCCAGCCGCACTTGTCCGCCACGACCGACCCCGAGCACGGTGATGAAGACCTCGCCATTGATGACGATCTGCTCATTGGTGCGGCGTGCGAGGACGAGCATGCTCAGCCTGGGCCTTTCCCGGGCGGCTGGGCGTGCGGCAGCAAGGGCTGACGCACCGGCAGACGACCATCGTTGAGGACGACTTGCTTGGCCCGCCCGGTACGGCGACAGACCAAAATAGGAGCGCGCAGATTGGTGCGCGACTCGCGTGGGTCCGGTGCCAGGACGACGACCGTCCACACCTGGAGCTCGCTGGGATCGGTGGTGCCGAGATCGACGACCTCATCGGCATCGAGCTCATAGTCAGGGTCGAGCCCCAGCGCCGCCGGCTGCACGACGCAGAAGGTGACGTCTTTGCGCTCGATCGACTGTAGCCACCACAAGGGCCCCGGCTTGGCCTGATGCAGCACGAACCGCCCGAGATCGGGAAACCCGAGCAGCGGCGCGGTGAAACGCAGGACGTCATCGGCCGCGACGGTCACCTCCCCTTGAGGCGTGGCGACAGCGAGGGTGCGGGCGGAAGGGGCGGCGGACATGGTTGCCATAGCATACCTCCAGATTCCTGGAGTACGCAACCGGCAAGCCAGTGGCGACAGCTAGCCCCCCGGCAACTGGATTGCTGAATCTGAGTTGGCCACTGCCTTTCCAGGCACAAATTCACCGAAATGTTGTGCTCAGGCACACATGCGTCGGACAAACCGACGCATGCGCCAGAACCGATTCAGATGGCGCCCAATGCCATGGAAATGCACCAGAATGGGATCGGCGATGCAGCGGGCTTTCTCTGGGTCGCGCCCAGGGAACCACATTTGACCTTCAATGAGTTGGATAGGGATGATACCGCGTACCATACAGGCATTAAGTCCCGGTTGATCCCACCCGGGCCCAGGACGATGAAGGGTCTCTTGCTGCATGTGTTCCCAACGTAGCAGCCATTCATCCGCATGTGCGCCAGGCATTGCGATAAACCCACTATTGATCGCGCGACGGGAACGGTGGAGTTCAATTTCGTCCGGTTCCAGGCATCGGAACGAAAAGCCTTCGCCGATGCAGTTCATGAGATCATCCGTTCCCACCATGACCTGCTGGTCTAACGCCAAGCTCAGGAATGGGTCAAGCGGGCGGCTGACCGCAATGTCGCTGTCAAGGAAGACCACACATCGATAATCAACCATGGCGATGTGGTGGCGCGCACGCATCTTCATCCATTTCGGCTCGGCTACAGCATCTCGATCGGCGACGACCACATTACGGACATCATTGCCAAAGTCGTATGGCCGATCCGTGATGACCACGATGTCGCCATCGAAGCCATGCCACCTGAGGGAGCGCACCGCCCACCAAGCAGCCCACCGGAAGCGGTGCGGACCCATGGCGACGAAATACGCTAGATCTTTTGTAGTCGTCATCGCAAGAAGAGTAGGATCTAGCGGCACCTGGACCATGGGAGAAATGGCTCAACGGGTGCTCCCATTACGATAGACACCGAAAAGCATCGCGAGTTTCTGGCGATTGACTCCTCTTCTTGCTGCCATTAACTAACCTCCCGTCCGTTGTTTCATTTCAACGCCTCTCGCGGCCCATCCGTTAAGCAGACATGGCATCCATAGCCGTCCAGGTGCGCAAGTGTTTGTATTATTCGCGCAACCTTGCTCTAACGGCAGTGCCGCGCGCATGGTATCGCAAACGACTGATGACCATTTTAGAGCGAACCGAGGTAGACGCAGACATACAAGAGCGGGTTAAATATTGCAACCAATTAGCGGAGCCCTTCGCTCTACCCGCGAGCAGTGTCCCTGTCGATTCCCCATCAATCCTGCGGGAAAGCGCCGCATATGTTTTTGACTTGCGGCGCATTCTGCGCTACTTCCCGCCCGACCTTTCTCTCGCGTATCAATTTGGTGACGTCAAGACGGTCCCTGATGCACCGACCATCGTAAAAAGCCGTCCTATTGGCTCCGATAATGCGAATTCGATCATGTTGCGTCTGAACGAAGTTCGCCATTTCCATTTTGTCCGCCGCGATGTCCCCTACGAAGCTAAGTGTGATACTGCAGTATGGCGCGGTCGCTGCACCAATCCTATGCGCCGTTTGTTGGCCGAACTTTACGCCACGGATCCGGCCTATGATATTGGTGATAGTGGTGAGCGAACGGTAGGTAAACCGATCCACAAACCTTTTCTCACCGTACCGGAGCAACTTCGCTATCGTTTTGTGATCAGCGTTGAAGGCAACGACGTTGCGACGAATCTCAAATGGATTCTCTCTTCGAATTCGCTCTGCTTCATGCCACGTCCACGTTTCGAAACGTGGTTTATGGAAGGACGCCTCATAGCTGGTCGCCATTATGTTGAATTGCGCGACGATTTCGCCGATCTTCCCGAAAAGATCGCGCACTATCGCGAACATCCAGAAGACGCCCACGTCATACTTGATCAGGCACATGCGCATGTGGCTCGCTTCTCTGATCCCGTGCGGGAGGAACTGGTTGGGCTCCTAGTCATGCGTAAATATTTTCGCTTGTCGGGGCAGATGCCCTAACTGACTTAGGACAGTCACCTTTCGGGTCGTTATGCGCGGCGCTTCACTCGTGCCAGCATCCACCTTTACGGGGAATCATTACGCGTGGGGCGTCTGCCAGATCGTTGGCCTCGGCAACGACGATTCCGAGGTCCTCCGGCGGCTTGGCGCCACCTCCAAGCAAGACGCAGCCGGCCAAGCCGGCTTGCGCTGCCGCCCGCGCGTCGTCCGCCGTGGTGCCGATGAGCCAGGATCGCTCCAGCGAGATCTCCAGGTCACGCGCGGCGCGAAGAATCAGTCCTGGTCGTGGGGGAATCTCCCGTGGCCTTTCCATCGTCCAGCCGCTGTGCAGGGCCGGATGGAGTCCAAAAGAAGGTGGCACCAGACCAAGCGCGACCACGACCACCCCGCGAGCATGGAATCGATCGAAGACCGCATGGTTCTCCATGGGCTCGCTGAGGGGAGATGCCAGGGCGCCGGTAGTAAGGAAGATGCCGGAAGACTGCTTCATTGTGGTTGCATGGAAGACGCAGGATAGCAGCGGTAGAGAGAGTAGTGCCGATACCAATCCTTGCCGGAAAGCACGTGTTGTTCGAAGCGCCATCCCTGGTTCTGCAGAGATCGGCGCCAATCAATGTCACTCTGGATCCAGTTGTTGCCAGTAAAGCGATAACGCTGGCAGAACTGCCAAATCTCTTGCGAAAATTCGCCATCCCGGCATAGGCGGTCGATCGCTTGGTAGGCTGCACCGTTGTCGAGAATGCCAGTCTCAGGTGACCAATGCTCGGCCAGAAATCCCACCATGCGAAGCCCGAATCCCAATTCGGCGGCATCAAGTCGACCGCTTAGATGAGCGGACACCAAATGGCGCCATGCTTCTGGCCGTCCAGGGAGAAGTTGGTCCGGATAGCTGACATGGCGCAAAATCAAAGGACCATCATCGAGCAGATCCCGGAGACGGTTGAGTAGCAGATTGGCATTGTGGGTGTCAGGACAGTTGGCAAAGATGCCATCGCCCAGAATCGCCTGGAATCGCCCATGTTGGGTGGGTGATAGGTCTCGCCAGTCCACGACCAGTCGGGTCTCTCGCTGTGCGAGGTCGGCGTCCACCCAATCGCCATAGATACGATGCGCATCGGGATTGTGATCGCAGGCGACCACATGATCGAATCGCTGGAGGGCCAGGGTGCGCAGCTCCGGCGTCATTCCCAAGACCAGAGCGGTTCCTTGGGAACGGACTTCACCCAGGAGGGCGTCGTAGGCTGCGACCTCGGTCGGGTTCGGGCTGCCGGCGTGCCGGCGTTGTCGTTGTCCAACATCAGCGATGCGGGCACTCAGAATCTCAGACGTCCTTGGATCAGTCATACGGTGGGCCTGCAAACGACACGACGAAGTGACCAGGGAAGCCGCCAGCATTCATCGCGATCGGGGTGGGCATGCAACCCCATCTCTGTTAGGAGGACTTTCCCCAGTTCCTCCTGGTTGGACGGCTCGTCCACTCCGAACAACTGGCCGCAGAATCGAATGGCATGAGTGACATCCGTGAATTCGCAATAGTACCGGGTCATCATGGTGCTTACGAGCACGAATCCGACGTTGGTGAGAGCCTCGGTATCATGTTCGTTCAGGAACCGGCCACGATGTCCGAGTGGATTCAGGCGGTTGATGACGGTGTCGAGGAAGTAATCCTCTCGGCTTCCCTCGTGGACATCGGCGAGGACCAAATGGCCCTCCCTTGCGAGGATGCGGCGGAATTCTTGGTAACACGGCATTCGATAGGGTGTGTGGTGCATCCCCGCTATGTTACAGATGGCGTCCACCGTGGCATCTGCCAGAGGAATCTGATTAGGCTCTGCACGCAACATGACGTCTCTTGACGTCATGCGTTGCCGGGCGGACTTAGCAAAATCGACTCCCTGATCCAGAGCGATGTAGCGAACGGTCGGCGGCAAATAGCTACGCAAATAACCACCATCAGACGGAGCATTAAGGAGCGTCTTGCCGTTGAGGTCACCGAATGGGGCGATTGCTTCAAGGAATTTAGATCTTCGCACCAGTGGGCTTTCCCTCAAGGCAACTTCATAGCGATCTCCTCGCGAGCTGAATATGTCGTCGTATTGGGCGGGTGACGTGATGATTGCTCTCGAAACTCACTGCGCCTGAGTAGGTCTTGAATGGCTTGAACAACAGCAGGATCAGAGGTCAATGCATCGCGATATCTAGCGTAAACTCGACATTTAGCTGGACTCGCCAATGGGGCTAATGCGGTGATGGCTTGCGCGAGTTCGACGGTTTGCGGCATCGTGCGGCAGGTAACCTCGGGCATGCCGGTCCGGTAGATCAGCCGGGTCCGCACGCACTTCTCGCATTGACCGCAATTACCAGACGAGTTAGGGGACTTCCAGCAGACCTGCAGGAATTCATGGATTTCCGGACGATCCCGCATCTGGAGGAGCTTGTCGGCCCGCCAGATGTCATCGCCTTCATGCTGAAAGCAGATTTCCTGGCTCGACCACAGCGGGTCGAGATAGGGACGACGGCCCCATGGTGCCAGATTCGACCGCTGAAACGAGGCAGAAAGAATCCAGGTGCGGGCATGGGCAGCGAGAAGATTGCCGATACCGGCCATGACAGCGCCATGATAAAACGCCCAAGGTGGTCGGCGAAGGCGGCGTATGGTGCGCAGATCGATGAAAACCACAATCGCCTGGCGACCGAGTCGCCGGCACAGCTCGCGGAATGCTGTGGCCCTAGGCTGCCAGAGATCCTGCCGTTTGATTGAGATATCAAATCCGACGATATACACCAGATGGGTAACGTCTGCACGGCGATGCAGAGAGTAAAATGAATCTACGCCTGATGAAGAATAAAGCGGTGCCGGTTCCGGCGGAGCTGCGCCCCCAGTGGCTGCGACAGAATGCATCGGAAGGCGTACGTGGACCGCAGGGTGCCCGAGCCAGCCACCGAGCATGAGCGTGGCCTCGTGCAGCCCATGTAAGAATTACGGATCGGGCGTCGCGTCTCGCAAGTGAATCGGACGCCCAAGGAAAGCGGATGGGTGGGCAAGCAGGCACAGAGCCGCCTCACTACTCGGATGCAGTTCTACGTTGGGCGACACCACCCACGCCCGACCGGCAGTGCAAGGCCACGGCCCAGTTCCGGGTGGGTGTACTCCTCCCAGGAAGAGAGGTGGTCCGGTCGAAAGCGGTTGCAGGCTAAACGGAGCCGCCGAATCCAGGCTGTATTTATCATAGAGCCCCCGGCCTTACAACTAGGGTATCGCAGGCGATACGGTTGGGGCCGCATCCCCATGCCAGTGCACATGCGGCCAGCGCTCGTGCATGCTGTACCAGTAAATTGCCGTATTTTTAAAGTAGCCGTTGGGATACAGATCGACCTCTTTTCCAAGAAGTCCGCAGGCGATAGCAATATGCAAGCGGTCCGTTTGCACGCGGTCGCAGCGTGTGAGGGCATCGAGCAAAGTGAACCCAGCATAAGCGGCACGGCGCTCGTTTTGAGACCCGAACGCAAATAGGCGGGAGAAGTCAAAGTTACCCGGAGGCACCGGACCACGGATACTTTCGGAATCAGTCCGGAAGCAGGGCATCGGTCCACTATGATACGTTAAGCGCATCTGCAGTCGTAAGAGGGTCCGCCACCGCTTCAGTGGCGACCAAAACAGAAAAGGAGCGTTATTGCGACGCGCCCCAGGATGAAGCAGTCGAGAAAGCAGTCCGCCAAGTACAAGCGAGAGGGGGCAGTGCCCAGCGTCAGCAATATCGAGGCCCAGCGCTAGATCGTGAGCTAACAAGCACTGCACATGTGGTGCGTGGCGCTGGACATGCGCGAAAGAGACCGGTTCCCGGCAAACAATCGTGGTATGTGAGCCCAGGCTGCCCAGGAGCTCAGCATACCCATCAATAGAATGAGGAAGAAGAATACAACGTTTTGCCAGAGCCTGAATCCGCGCGATACGCTGAGCTGTACCTGAATAGTAACGATCCGAAAAATTTCCGCCACCACCAAGAACCACGATTCGCCCGCGGCAATCATCCTCATCGTTCCAAAGCCGGTAACGGATACCGACATTGCGGAAGTGTTGAAAAGTCGCTAGGGAAATCAATGAGTCACCGGCATTGCCGCGTGTGGGATGGTATAGGATTTCCTCGGAACCGAGGTCGAGAGCGCGAATGAGTTCAGCGGCTTCCATGAAGGTGTCGGCCCTTGTAGATGCGCCCAGCAGACTGAGCATGAAGAGGCATGCAACCTAGTGAGGTAAGGATAGGGAGCCAGGAGCGAAGTAGTGTCCGACGATAAGCGTACGCGGCAGATAATCTGCCTCACCCCAGTCCGTAACGAGGCTTGGATACTGGACATCTTCCTGCGTGCGACCGCGCTCTGGGCCGACCGCATTATCATCATGGACCAGGCTTCGGATGACGGAACGCGGGAGATCGCTGCCAGTCACCCAAAGGTTGATCTCATCGATAACCCTTCTGCGACATTTAACGAACCGGAACGCCAAGCGCTCCTCATTGCCACGGCGCGCCAGCGATATCCAGGATCGGTACTGATCGCCCTCGATGCCGATGAGATCTTCACCCCAGAATGGATGACGACGGGCGCTTGCGAGCGGTTGCGTGCTGCCACGCCCGGGACGCGTTTGCTGGCGCGATGGGCGAATGCCCGTCCGGGCATGCGCAGCTATTGGCTAGGTCGCTGGGTCACCTGCGGGTTCGTCGATGATGGTGTTACGGCCCATCAGGGCCGTCCCATCCATAGCCCCCGTTTGCCGGGGCCTGAGGGAGGGGATATCATCCATGAGACCTCTACACGCATCCTGCATTATCGCGGGGTCGATCGGCGTCGGATGGACAGCAAGCACCGCTGGTATCAGTGCTGGGAGCTCCTCCATGGGCAGCGGCGGGACGTGGTGCGGCAGCATCGTTTTTATCACAGTGTGGAGACGCCTCGGTTGCGTAAGTTTCGCAGGCTTCCTCGGGCTTGGCGCGACTGGTATCACGCGCGGGGGTTGGTCATCGATGGCTACCGTCAAGACGAGGCGTTGTGGTGGGATCGTGAATTGGTGCAATGGCTGCATCTCCACGGTCCCGAACGGTTTCGCCAGCTTGCTATTTGGAATGCCCCCTGGCCAGCGATCGCGCAGGCCTGCGGCTTGAGGGAAGACGGACTCTGCGATCCTCGGCGCCGTTCGGATCGGGCCGTCCATCGGTGGTTGGCGCTTACCCAGTGGGCGCATCGCTTCCCACTCGTGCAGCTCGTGGATCGGCTGCTCGTTTGGCGCTGGGCAGAGCCAGCAGGCACCGAGCAGGTGGCAGACGCAGATACAGAGGCAGAGACCAGAAAAGTCTGATCCAGGCCGGTGCTTGAGCCTTAGAAGCCCACCCGTCGCCGCCAGGGCCGGGTCAGCTGCCGCATGCGCCACCACGCATGGTTTATTGGAATCAATATGCGATAGACGCGCCGTACGCCGGGGCTTGTGGCCATACCGGAAAGCAAGGGTTCGGCATCCTCGGGCGCGTGCATGCCCAAGCGCAGGAGCAGCCAGGCGATGGTCCAGCCGCTACTGCGCCTGAAGCGTACGCGATTGCAATCGATCACCGCAAAGCACGGCGGGTCAGCAGTGATGAGCAGCAGATTCCCCGCATTGAGATCGCGATGTTGCACCTGGGCCACAAACATGCTGGCGATGAACTCTCCGAGAGCCCGCAGCCGGTCCGCGTGTCCCCGGCAGGTGGCGGCGGTACCGACATGGCCCTGGTGGGCACAAACTAGAATTTCCAACCCAGGTGCCGATACCGCCGCCAAAGCGTCCGGTGTCTGAATGCCTGCCGCCTGCATGCGGTTAATCGTAGCGAAGGTTCGCAGGGCCTTGCCAGGACGCAGGATGCCCAATAGCTGTTTCCACACGTTCCCTGGGCCAAAACGCTTGATGATCACCGATTGTCCGTCCCAGGAAGCCGACCATACCCGGTTCCGTCCGGCGTGGATGAGGGCGGCATCCTCGGGCTCCCCGGTCGCGGCTAGGTGCTCGACTCGTAAGCGCAGGGACGGCGTATCCATGGATGGAGCGACCCGCATGCGCAAACGTCGCGATGGAGAGGCCATGCGCTGACCATGCGGCTGCCGTTGACGGCCACAAGTCCCACTAATGGAGGAGGTGCCACCCAGCTTGCCTGCGTTACTGAGGAGCAGAGCCGTTGCCGTCGCCGTCTGCACGCGCAACAATGGCGTCGCGGTGGATAATTAATGTTCCATCCGGCCACCGTGCTTGGCGGGCACTGGCATCATGCATCGCCCACAGCTTCGCCCAGCGCATCAGCACACTGGCAGCACTGAGCGCAGCGTAGAGCAACCCCGGCAGCCCATCAAGGAAGCCACGCTTCCACACATAGGTAGAGAAGAAGCGGCTACAGGGATGCACTATTATGGGCAGGGCGCTGACCCGTCGACCGCGCTTCCACCAATCGTTGGCGGCCCAGGTGGAATAGCGCCGCATACGGTCGAGATAGTCGTCGAGAGTGCGGCTGGTGAGATGAAGCATCGGATATCGCAGCCGACCAGTGGTCCCCTCAACCTGCAAATCTGCATGCACCTCTCGGTCAGGATAGCGCGCCCGTTGGCGATCAAACAGGCGGGTCACCCGATCGCCCTGCATACCACTGTAGTGGAGTTCCCGGCCGAAGACGAAGGTGCGTCTGCGGATAGCATAGGCCGCATGGGGTGGAGAGCCGCGGGCGAGAAGCTCACGGATCTCCGCAGCCAATTCCGGAGTGAGTCGCTCATCGGCATCGACAATCAGCACCCAAGGGTGGGTGCATTGGGGCAAGGCCCAATTTTTTTGGGCCTCGATGTTGACGCAGGCCTGCACAATAACCCGTGCTCCGGCAGCCGTGGCGATGGCCACCGTGTCATCCGTGCTCAGGGAATCGACCACCAAGATCTCATCAGCCCAACTCACACTCGCGAGGCAATCTCGGAGATTCCGTGCTTCGTTCAGCGTCGGAATGAGGACGGTCAGCGGAAGACGGCCGTCGTTCGGCATGGCACGCGTTGTATCCTGGTCTTGAGGAGGGGAAGAGCCCGCTTCCTGTTTGACACCCGACACGAGTCAAGCCCTCAAGTCCGCAATAATGAGTGGCCCCCCGAGAGCCACGTGAGAGTGTCGACTCCGTCACATGTCGGGGGTGATTACGCCACGATGCCAATGGTGTCATCGCAGTTGCCGCACTGATGACTGATACGACAGCGCGGAAGCCGCGAGTCTCCTCATTTTCGAAAGGTTGCATGGGCGCGAGATTCATAATCCCGAGGACCATGGACGCCCAAGCCGCCGCTATATCGAAGGTATTCAAATCGATCCCGCCGTCATTCCACACCGGGTGCCACCAGCCCACTAGACCGTCGCCAGAAGAGTGACAACGCTGCCAACCACTCGAACAGCCTTAACGCGATCTATCTTTTCGCGCGATGATCACTCGATCACTCGATCATTCAAACTTTAGCCTTCCAGGGAGAATAGGTGTTTAACCGTCTCAAAAAAGGCTCATGCGCGCAGCCATCGGCCGTCAGAAGGAGGGCGAGATTTTGTCTACATTGAGTCCTCTTGATCAGGACCTCGTTTCTAGCATACAAAAAAGTAAGCTCACCTACTTGTCAACCCGAAAGCTCGCGAGCATAGCCAAGACGTGTCGCTCCGCTGAGGCTGATCATTTGCCAGGCATTTTCATCGAGGCAGGGTGTGCGCTCGGCGGACCCTCAATAATGACAGCTTCACTTAGAAGCAAGGAGCGACCTTTTATTCGTTTACGATGTTTTTGGAATGATTCCGCCTCCAGCTCAAGAAGATACGCAGGACGTTCACGATAGCTATCGAACTATCGTCGAGGGTAAGGCAAGGGGCATTAAAGGCGACGATTATTACGGGTGCAACGATAATTTATTCGAAGCGGTACAGTCCGGTTTTAAAAAAAATTCAAATTGACTGCGATAGGCAATCCGCATCCCTCGTAAAAGGGCTTATTCAAGATACTATGATAATAAATCAGCCAGTGGCATTCGCACATGTTGATGTTGACTGGTATGACCCCGTGATGACCTCTTTGGAAAGAGCCTTTCCGAATTTGGTGCAAGGAGGAAGCGTCATTTTAGATGATTATCACAATTGGGGAGGCTACCGGAAGGCAACTGATGAATACCTGCGAAGTATTATCGACAGAGTCATTATGGATGACTCGGCGGGCTCAATGAAAATAACAAAAATAGCTCCGAAATAGGCGCTTGATGACGTGGGTTCAATCATCCGAGACTGCACAAGAAACTGGGCTCACGGGAACTTTGGTGGGAGGGGCGTCTCTATCTGATGCCGGTTGATTACGCCACTATGCCGAGGGCGGTTGCACCGCTACCGTGGACTTTGGCAAAATTTTTGCACATCACCATGATTCCCATCAATCCTCCGGGACCATAGAAGCCACTCCATTTGAGATAGCCGTCCATGCGATGGGCTCGTCCGGTCCGATCGATGACGGGCACATTACCTGCTGTCCGCTGGGCACGTTGGGCGATCCAGGGCCGGCCAAGGGATGTTTCCTTGGCGATACGCGCCATCAGATCCCGGCATTGGGCTCTCGTGCTGGAGCTCGCGAGGAAGACCGACCGACTACCCCAGTTGATCGAGACATCAGTGCCGGCGTACTTGAGGTAATAATCTCGGGTACTGGCGGGCAGGTCGCTGAAAGCCTCCAGGGTGACCCGGGTTCCATCTTCAAGGTGGATGCCACCGGCTTCGATGGGCGTGGTGTAAGGTAGTATGCTGCGAATGGCGTCATCGAACAAGGCCCGCGATGGTTCCCAAAAAGGCAATGCCAATGGCAGTTTCCCGTCAAATAAGAGTGACGGGGGCAAATCGTAGCGGAGTTCGCCAGCAGAACAGCGCTGGAGACGTTCTTGATGAAAATTATGGCTGAGAATACTGATGTAGTCATGACTGCGCAGGAAATTGCAATCCCCCGGTCCAATCCCACGATCATAAGAAAGGTAGCGCACTCCTTGCTCGCGGGTCTTTTGGATAAAGTACCGCATCCCATGCGGACGGGACGCATTTTCGGTCAAATGATGTACGACGGGTTCGCCCCCCAGATAGTTTCGCAGGGTTTTAAAAAATGTCTTGGGCAGGGAATGTGAAAAACGCGGGAGGGGCGGGATCTTTCCTGTCGCGACAAGATGACTGCGCATTTGCTCGTGAAGACACCAGCCGGAACCCGGGCATTGGATCTCCGACAATTGGCCCGGTGCGGGCTCATCGGTGCGGAAGAAAACCGGCGGACGGTGCTGCAGGTCATCAAGTTGGCGATGGTATGCGATATCAGCATGTGAGGGGGCATCGCCGATGATCATCTGCGCAATCCGGGGGTCGGCTTCCCCACGCAGGCTCGCTTGGAAAAGTGCGAGCACCCGCTCCTGGAAATCGCGAATAATGGCGTAGCGCGCTTGGAATCGCTCGAAATCCCTATCGTCTAGGGTGAGTGACTCTGGAATGATGAGCGACTCGAAGCCTATATCGGTGCCCGTAACCGTATTAAAGTCGCGATCGAGGTTAAAATAGGGATCATAGGTCATCGCGTGCAATCTCTCTGGTTTTCAGTGCTGGAAGGTGGTTATCGAGAGCCTCGGTGAACATGTCTGCTGATCAAGGAAAGCCAGCGACGGGAGCGTTTTCCAACCCGAAGACGCAGGCGTTGTAAGACTCCATGGGGTCCCTGGATGTGGCCGATCAATGCGTCGAGCTCATCCATCCAAGAGGCGCGGTGGCCTTGGCGTCTGGCAACGGTGAGTAATGCGGTGAGACGTTCGCCGGCAATCAACGACAGTTGGTCCGCGGGTAAGCTGCGGATTGCGATACCGAGATCAGAGACCGGAATAGCGCTGGGGATAGGCAAATTATGCGCAGCGAAGCATGCAGCGGTAGCGACGCAGCGCAGGCAAGCACCGCAATTTCTATCTTTTTCCGCACCCGCCCAGCAGACTCGGAGGTGGGCCATCGCCTCGGGCCATTCGGCGACGGCAACGGCTTTCTGGTCGCGCGAGTGAGTACATCCGTGATGGCGGATGGGGAAGTGCTTGCTACCAAGAAGGGGATCGGTGATCGGATTGGATCCCCAGGGAAAGCGTAAATGCTCAAAGGTATGGGAGCTCGCCACCACGCCTGAGCTGAAATCATGTTTTACCAGATGGAGGGCAGCGGCTATCGCGACTCCATGCCGATCCTCCCACTTTCCGCGATCGGCCCGAAAGTTAGTCGCCATGGTCAGTAAGGGGATGCCGAGTGGGGCGAGCATCTGTCGCGAGCGTTGCGCCGCCCGTGCGAAAGTCTCGTGATCCGAGATTGGAATGTCGAAGCCATGCACCATCAGCGCCGCCCCTAAAGGGGCTT
>CAYQAQ010000001.1:16575-25096 GCA_964415495.1 uncultured candidatus Brocadiaceae bacterium
CTCGGCGCTGGCAGAGGTCCCACGCTGTGAAGCTGGAGTCCAGGCCGCCGGAAAACGCCATGACCGCAGCTGCGCCCGCGGACGGGCGCGGTTCTTCGACGTTATCGGGACGGATGGAGACCACGTGATAGCGATCCGGGCGCCACCGGTGCCAAGCCGATTGCACCTCCGACAGATGGTCGAGGAGACTGGGAGATACCGCGCCGTGGATCAGGAGTTGATACCCTCGCTCCATGGCAGGGAATAACGCCGTTAACAAAAAAGAATCGACATTCGCGGCCCGGGTTGGCGCTTGGTTGATCGGCATCTGGTACCAGACGGGGTGTCGATGTCCGTCGGGCATTTCGAACAGCGCGTTCCAGGTGCGTTGGCCCTCAGAATCGAAGGTCCCCTGGGGCCAGACGTGTATGGACTGCAGCATGATCGCCCTCGAGGTGATATCGGCTTTCGCTCACACGATAATCAGCAGTTTTCGGAAAAAAAATAGGCGGACGAGTCGGACCTTCACGATTCATCGTGCCGGCGGACAAGCTACGGTCAGGGACTGGTAGAGGCGAAGATACGCATTGACCATCGCCTGGGCGCTGAATCGCTGACTATCCATCAGCGCCTGAGTGGACGCCTGGGCGCGTTGGCCTGGTTCGCGCAGGTAGGTCAGCAGCGCGCGCGCCAGCGCTGCGGGATCGCGCACGGGCACCAGCAGACCGTCCGTGCCATCGCGAACGACCTCGGGGATGCCTCCGGCGCGGGTGGCAACCACGGGCAGTCCGCAGCGTTTCGCATCCATAATGGAGGTGCACAACCCTTCCATGTGCGAGCTCATCACAAATATATCGGCGCTTTTGAGGAGATGGGGGACATCGTCGCGGCGACCTGCGAAGCGCACTCGCGCCAAGCGGAGATCGTCGCGTAGCGTGTGGAGGGGCGTACTCAGCGCGCCGTCGCCGACAATGATGAGGTGAGCGCCGCGATCAGCGTCTTCGACCAATCGCCAGGCTTGGAGTAAGGTGAGGTGGTCCTTCTCCTCGGTGAGGGCAGCGACATTCATGACCACCGTGCTTTCCGGTGGAAGAGAAAAAGCCGCGTGCAGATCCACGGGATCAGCACCATCGAGCGGGGCAAAATCGATACCGCTGGGGATGATCTCGATACGCTCGTCGGGGATCCCACCAGCGCGGAGAATGTTGGCGATAGCCTGGGAAATGGCCACGAAACAGGTTACCCGACGGCCGTACTTCCAGCGCGCCACCGGTCCGCGTTTGAAGGTAAAAATGACCCGGCGGGTCACGACCATGGGAAGGTTGAGGCCACAGGCGGCCAGCAAGCACAGATGATGCGCCCGGCTGGTGTGGGCATGGAGAAGACCGGGCTGATGGTCGCGAATGATGCGACGCAGTTGGAGAACGCCACCCAGGCCACGGTCGCCTCGCAGGGTCGCGAGCGGGATTTCTGCCGCCGCCAGTCGCTGCGCCAGCGGGCTAGCCTGGCGGCATGCCACGAGCGTCGGGCATCCACCGGCATGCATGCCGTGTGCGAGCTGGAAGACCTGATTTTCCCCTCCCCGCCACGTGTTTTCAGTGTTCACATGCAGAATCGGGCGGTCCATAGCGAGGGGAATGGTGGTCACGGGTGGGTTGGAGCAAGGATGGTGCAGTGGGAATTATGGAAAGTCGCCAACGGTGCTGCCCACTATGCGGCCCTTTTCCACCAAGCACCATTCACCGTCTTCGTCGGCGGCAAATGCCCGGTAGTGCAGGCGCTGGTGGCGAGTCTCCGCCCAAGCACGGAACGCCGCCACGGATGGCCAAGTCTCCTCATATTCCTCACCATTGGGCAGATGGTAAACGATAAGCAGGTGGGCCATGCCAACACAAGATGGGATCGGCACGGGGGGGCAAGCATAGACTGATGCGCATGGCGTCCGACTCGCCATGCTTGACGCATGCGGGCGGCGATAAGCCTCGTGCTAGCGCTGATGATGGTGGTCCTGGCGTTGCCCAGTGAGCTCTTGCCGTCGGTCGCGCAGTGGCGGATCGCTTGGAATGCGCCGATGTGGTTCTGGCCTTTGCTGGTAGCCTCGGTTCTTGCTGGGGCGGGGCTGTTGTTGCCGCGAGCGACCTTAGCACCGCAGACACTGGATCTCACCGGTTTGACCGTAGCCATGCTGCTCATTCTGGAGCCATTGCTTCATTTGTTGGTCCTCGCGGTCACCAGTGTGGTGCCGACCATGGCGGGCGCCCATGCCTTGTTGCCACTGAGCCCGCCGATGTTCAATAGCACGTTTCTCGGACATGCCCTGGTGTTCGTCCTGGCCGTGCCCATCGGCGAGGAGTTCTTTTTCCGTGGTCGCCTGCTGCCCTGGTTTCAACAGCGTCTGGGTAACGGATCGGCAGTCTCCTTGAGTGCAGGTCTGTTCGCAGTCGCGCATGGTGATCTCATGCAGGTGCTGATCGCATTGCCCGTCGGCCTCTTGCTTGGTGTCATGCGGGTTGGCGGTGCCTCTCTGGGCGCATGCATAATCGCACATGCCGTGCACAACGGTTTGTTTCTCGCGGCCGGACCCGGGTTAATCGGGTTACCAATAGCTGCTCCCATCCTCGCTATGACGGGGGTTGGCCTTGTGGCAGTCGCCTGGTTCTTCCATCTCCGACCTCGACCAGGGCAGTGGCAACGGTGCGTGTTCGCGATCTGTCTGGGCTGGGCCTTGTTGGGGGCCCTGGCTCCGTGGTGGCGTCAATGGCAGGACGGAGTCTGGGCCCGTGGTGTGCATCGTCTCTGCCAACAGTGGCGTATCGGTACCGGCGACTTGCTCGCGCGGCTGGTGGCGCAGGAACGTGTGGGTCGGATGACCACGCACCGTCGGGAACAACTGGTCGAGATGCTGCTTCAGCGACCGTGCCAGACGGCGGATCGCCAGGTGGGAATTTTGGGTCTATTGGCACCATATGCGCTGGCCACCGTCCCTGAGGGTGAGGACGCGGCGCATGTGCTCTTCGACCACTTAGCGCATCAAGCCCCACCCCGTTATGACGGCGATGTCGCACGTCGGCTGGCCATGGTGGTGCCTGGGGCATTCGCGGACGCCGTTTTACAATGGCCGGAGTTACTGCCGCGTTGGTTGCCTTTGCCTGCCCGCACCGCAGACACGGCCCTCATCTTGGCGGCTTGCACGTCGCCACGAGACCGACGGGTCCTGATGACCCAGCTGGAAGTATGTTATCCTGGCAGGGTAGCTGCGGTCATCGTGTTGGTGCCGGCCGCGTATCTGACGGCACAGGAGGCCCGCCATTTGCGTCGGCATTATCCTGATGCGTCGGAGCGCATTGCCATTCTCGCGGTCGATGATCCCCAGCGTGCACGGGCACTCGGGTGGGATGGCTGATCGCGGTTGCACCCTTGCGGATGCCGCGCACCCTGCCGCACCATGCCGATGCTACCACGATCTGTCAGTGACCTGCAATGAATGGAGCGTATTTGACTACCGGTCAGATCTTCCGGCGCGTTTTTGCGCTCGGGTGGGTCTATCGCTGGTGGTTTCTGTTGTCTTTGGGCCTGTCAGCTTTGGCAGCGGGAAGCTTCGGCTACCTAGTGATTGCGGTCGAGCGCATCATGCGCGGCTTCTCAAGCGTGCAGAGCGCTATGGACGACTTAGGAACGGCAGCAAAGCCGGAGCTCAGCCAGGCGCATGCGCTCATGAGCACAACGGTATGGCAATTAATCGCGCTCGCCCCGGTTGTGGCCCTGACTGCCTGGGCCGCGTATCTAACCTCGCAGCGCTTGGCCAACACCTGCGTTCGCGACCTAAGGCTGACCTTTCTCGAACATTTGGTTAACCTCGATCTCTCCTTTCACGCTGGGATCAGCAAGGGGGATCTTCTGGCCCGAATGATGGCGGATCTGAACGGCATCAGGCTGATGATCGAACGGATCTATGGACGTCTCCTCCAGCGTCCGATTGAATTGTTGGCGTACGTGGTGTGGGTCGCCGTTCTGGATTGGCGCATCGGCTCCGTTTTTGCGGTCTGTTTAATTCCAATCAGTTTAGTTTTGGTGCGCATCATTCGCCGCATGAAACGGCGATCGCGGTCGGCTCGGGTCGCTATGGCCGACAATCTGGTTTCTTTCGAGCAGATCACTTCTGGCATTCGCGTCATTAAAGCCATGGGTTCAGCCCAACGCGAACGGGAACGCTTTTCGGGAACAAATCAGCGACTTTATGATCGCCAAATGGCCTTGGCGCGTACCAAGGCCGTCAGCGAAGCGGTAACTCACGGTTCGATTTTCCTGCTTTTAGCCTTGGTGCTTGGCATGGGGAGTTGGATGTTTAACGCCGGCATGACTGAGCCAGCCACGCTCATGGCGGTGCTTATCGCCTTGGCTCGCGCAACCACCGTCTTGCGTGAACTGCAGCAGGCTATCGGAGCTATCATCGAGCACATTCCGTCAGCTGAGCGCGTATTTGCGGTTCTCGACCGAGGTCCGGCTCTGCCAGAGGACCCAGCCCTCCCTCTGTGCCCGTCCCCGACGGAAATGATTGGGCTCCAGGACGTGCGCTTCCGCTATGGTGCGGATCAGGAAGAAGTGCTACGCGGCATTGATCTGGTGATCCCTATTGGCGGCACGGTCGCACTGGTGGGGCCTTCCGGTGGCGGCAAGAGCACCTTACTCGATCTCGTGCCGCGCCTCTTCGATGTCACGTCCGGAGCCGTATCCTGGGACGGAGTGGACGTGCGCGGCTACCGTCCATCTTCGTTAATTCGTCACTGCGCCATCGTTCAGCAGGACTCCTTTTTATTCGATGATAGCGTGATCGAGAACATTCGTTATGGGCGGCCTGAGGCAACCCGAGAAGAGATAGAAATTGCGGCCAAACGGGCCCATATTCACGAGGACATTCTGCGCCTTGAGGGTGGCCTCGGCTACGACACTCCGGTCGGTGATCGCGGTTCGCGGCTGTCCGGAGGACAGCGTCAGCGGGTTGCTATCGCCCGCGCCTTGCTGCGCGATGCACCGGTGCTTCTGCTCGATGAACCGACCAGCGCGCTTGATGCCGGCAGCGAGGCGCATGTGCAGGCTGCCTTGCTCGAACTGATGAGAGGTCGGACCACGATCATCATTGCCCATCGGCTCGCAACGGTCCGCCATGCCACCTGCATCCATGTGCTCGGCGGCAAAGATGACGGGGACCGTCAGGGGAGAATCATTGAGTCCGGCACCCATGATGAACTTATGATGCGTGGGGGAGCTTACGCGACATTGGCACGCAACCAGGGTTTGCGCTGAGAGCGTTGCTCAGGCGTTGGCCATGCCGTGCGCGATAGTCGCGCGCACGCGTTCGCCGCGTTTGGCGTAGGCGTGCACCAGATTGCGCGCCATGCGGCGCAGCAGAGCGCGATCCGAGGCAGCGGCCAGATACGGCAGGATCGACGGTTCGCCGAGGCTGCGCGCACGGGCTTCCAGTTCATCAATGGTGATGCGGGCACCGCCAGCGAAACCGTCGACGTAGATCCATTCGTCACCGCGTCGCCAGCGGCCAACCACATGGCCGGGTGCGGCGATGGCTTCGCAGATCAAGCCGCAGCGTCGCGCCACCAGCAGCCACAGCGCGGTCAAGGCGATGGGCAGCCCGCAGCGGCGTTCCAGCACGCAGGGTAAGAAGCTGTTGCGCGGATCGTGATAATCGAGCGAATCGCCGGAAAACGCCAAGTCGTCGCCGAGAAACTGCGCCAAACTGCCGCCCGTCAGTTCGCCGGGTAAGGCGCGCGCGCGCGTCGCCAGCGCATCCAAGGCCGCCGTGCCCGGCGTCCGCCAGTCGGTGCGCGGGCGATGCAACTGCGGCAGCAGCCACACGCCGCCATCAAGATCTTCGACTGCCGCAAAGGCATCGACGAGCTCTTCCGCATCGGCGGTGAGCACCAGCTCCGCCAGACCATCGGGAGTATCGCTACCGCGCGCGCACGCCGCGGCCCACGCGGCATCCAATAGCGCCCGATCCCGTGCCAATTGCCCATGCAAGGTGCTGCGTACCGCCGGATCGGGATCATCCAAAAGACGCAGGAGGGCGTCGGGGGTCAGCATTCCGGCGCGTCCTGCGTCCTGCGTCCTGCGTCCTGCGTCGCGTTGTCAGGGTTTATGGCGCCCTTTTCGGGCGCATTCAGCCTGCCGACCTTTTGCTGACGCACTCCCATGCCAAGAGACGCAGGACGCAGGACGCAGGACGCAGGACACATGCACATTACGTTCGAGGACCAACGACTACTACATGCGGATGCTGACGCACATCATCAAGTCGTCGGCGATCGATATCGAGGTCCAGCTCGGCCTCATCTTCGGTGTCGTAGCGCTCAGCCGTGATACGCGCGATGCGGTGCAACCAGGCCTGCACCGCGCCATCGCCAGCCGGGACGCGGACGGTGATCTGTTCGCGCGCGCTGGCGGCCTTGGCGATCAGGGCCGCGCGCAGCGTGTCGAGTCCAACGCCGGTCTTGGCCGAGACCGTCACCGAATCCGCGTAGCGACCGCGATAGGCCTGGACCAGCGTTGGGCTGGCCGCGCGATCGATCTTGTTGAAGACCACAATGGTCGGAATGCTATCGGCACCGAGGCCAGACAGCACGGATTCGACCGCGGCGATCTGTTCATCCATGCCGGGATTGGCGCTGTCGACGACATGCAGCAGCACGTCGGCTTCGCGCACTTCGGCCAAGGTCGCATGGAAGCTCGCGATGAGTTCATGTGGCAGATTGCGGATGAACCCGACGGTGTCCGACAGCACGGCATTGGGCACGCCTTCGAGGTGCAGTTGCGCCGTACGCGTGTCCAAGGTCGCGAACAGACGATCTTCTGCCAGCACGTTGCTGTTGGTCAGGGCATTCATCAACGTGCTTTTACCCGCGTTGGTGTAGCCGACGAGGGCGATGTTGAAGCATTCGCCGCGGCCTTGCACGGTACGCTCGCGTCGCGACTCGATCTCCTGCAGCCGTTGTTTGAGGTCGAGAATGCGATCGCGAATCAAGCGCTTATCGATTTCGATCTGCTTTTCACCAGTACCACGCACGGCCCCCATGCCGCCACCGCCACCGCCGCCGACGCGGTCCAAGTGGCTCCACAAGCGCTTCAGGCGCGAGCGGTTGTATTGCATGTTAGCGAGGTCAACCGCGATGATCGCCTGATGCGTGCGCGCATTGCGCGCAAAAATGTCCAGGATGACCTGGCTGTAGTCGAGTACATCGCACTCAAGCAGCTTTTCTAAATTGCGTTGCTGGCGTGGGCTCAGCTGGACATCGAAGACCACTTCGTCGGCATCGTGTTCAGCCAGCATGGCCTTGATCTCGTCCACCTTGCCGGTGCCGATGTACGTCGCGGCGACCGGGCTACGCAAATGCTGGACGGCGACGGCGACGATGTTCCGATGCGCGGTATCGCACAAGCTGCGCATCTCCTCGACACGTTCCTGCTCGAAGGCTTTCTCATCGGGGTGGAGGGTCTGCACCAGGACCACCGGGGTTTTCGGGGTCGCGGTCGAGATCGGAGATTTGCCAGCCATGGGTACTCAGACTTCTATGCGCAAGCCGCTCCATCACCAGCCTGCGCCTCCGCTACATCACCAGTCCGCGCATCCGCTCCATGCCCCACGCGACGCCGCCGATCAGGGCGATGATCAGTCCGGTAAAATGCAGGACAGCGGGGACGCGCGTGCGCGGCCAGTGGACGATGGCAAAGGCGATGGTGACCGCCGGCCACAGCAGCAGGCTGCCAATGCCCCACAGAATCGACTCGGCAAAGGCCAGGACCAGCAACCACAGTCCACCCGCAGACAGGATAAGCATACCGATGACACACACGATGAGACCGCCAGACATAGCGGTCAAGGTGAAGCGGCACGCGGGCGAGGGAAGCCCCTACTGGCGCGCAGGGGTGTGCTTGGCATTGGCGCGGTAAATGTGCGCCAGCACTTCGGCGAGGGCCTGATAGAGCGCCGGTGGGATCTCCGCGTCAATTTCCAACGCTCCGAGTAGGGTGACCAAATCGTGGTCTTCGTGCAGCGGCACGCCGTGTTCTCGTGCGAGGGCAATGATGCGATCCGCAATGCTGCCGCCGCCTTTGGCCAAGACGCGGGGCGCGCTGTCGAGGTCATCGCGGTAGCGCAAGGCTACGGCGCGGCGCTTGATGTCCTCAGCCATGAGCGGCGTCCTCGGGGCGCGATACGCGCACGCTGGCGCTCAAGCCCATCTCGGACAGTGCCGCGCGCAGCGACTCGGCTTCGGCGGTCAGTGCCGCATAGCCCGAGCCAGCGGCGACCAGATGCACGGCCACTAACCCGGCTTGGCCCGAGAGTCGGATACTCACCGGTCCCAAGCCATCGAGCTCCGCATCGACGCGCAGCCAGGTGGCGCTGGCCCCGCTGCCGGTAGTGCGCGTAGTCACCGCGAGCCGGGCGGGCACTGGTGCGCCGCGATCCTGCAGCGGCAAGGGCAGCACGAGATCGTAGTCGGCGAGATCGGGCGGTGGCAGTACGGTC
>CAYQAQ010000002.1:0-24251 GCA_964415495.1 uncultured candidatus Brocadiaceae bacterium
TGATCGTCCAGCCGCCCGCGGCGTATTCCCGCTGTAAGCCCTGTAAACCGGCCACGAGCGCGTCGCCATCCGCGGCCGTGAGCAGGCCGACCTTGGTCAGCATGCGCGCGTGGGCCAAGCAACCAATGAGGTCGTAGGGTGCCAGCACGCGGTCATAGGTCCAGTCGTCGCCGACCGTGAACGCATGAATCAAGCGGTTCGTTTCGTCGCCGCCCTTGCTCCAGATAGCCATGACGCGGATCTCCCTCAGAGGGTGCGCAGCATCGCTGGTCCACCGGGCTCGGCAACGTGCTTCCCCTGGGCGTCTTTATGGCTATGACCCTCCCCCCATGACGGTCCGACTCGGCATTCTTCTCAGCGGCGGTGGCAGCACCTACGCCAACATCGAAACCGCTATCGCGGATGGTCGCCTCCCGGCCACGGTTGCGGTGGTGGTGTCCTCCAAAGCCGGCGTTGGTGGCATCGACCACGCGCTGCGCCATTCCCGCCCCTTGGTCATTGCTGCCAGTTCAGCCGAGGTCACCACCGCGTTGCGTGATCATCACGTAGAATGGGTGGTCATGTGCGGCTGGCTCAAATATTGGGATCCGCCAGAATCCTGGCGTGGTCGCACGATCAATATCCATCCCAGCCTGCTGCCCGCGTATGGCGGCAAGGGCATGTATGGCCTGCGCGTGCACCAAGCCGTCGTGGCCGCGAAGGAACGTGAAACCGGCTGCACCGTGCATCTGGTGCGTGGCGCCTATGACACCGGCACCATCCTCGCTCAGGCTAAAGTTGCAGTAAAACCGAACGATACCGCTGAATCCTTGCAGGACCGCGTGATGGCCGCCGAGCGCGAGCTCTATCCGCGCGTGATTGCCGAAACGATCGCGGCGAAGATCAAGTCTTGAGCCCGGCGACGGGGCTTGGATGGTGTGGGCCCCATGCCGGACACTGTACTTGATCATCGCGCCTTAGAGGCGTATCTCCCCCATCGCGGCATCAATTTGCTGCCCGATCAGGTGACCCTGCATGCGAACGGCACGACCGCCACGTCGCGCACCACCATTCCCAAGCATGATCCGCGTGGGCGCACCCAGCTTGGTCGCAGCGGTAGTTTCTGGTACGAACCGTTTCTCGGCGAGTTGATGGCACTGACCGGCGTGCCCCTGCTGCACGCCCGCCTGCAGAGTGAGGGCGCTGTCGCCGTCTTCAGCATGATCAGCAAGCTGGTGTTTCATCGCTCTGCGCCGCTGGGATCAGTGATCGACGGTAAGGCTGAGATCGTGCGCGATCGTGGGACGTTTACCTCCTTTGCCACCACGGCCACGGTCGATGGTCAGCCGCTGCTCGAGGCCGAAGTGATGTCGGGCGTCGCGCCGATCAGTGCGATTTCCGGTCAAGGCCGCGCCGAGCCCGAAGCGCTGCCCGCGGGCGAGGCGATTCCTGCTGGCGTGCTCGACTGGAAGCCGGCGCATCTGCGCTTCGCCAGCACCATCGTCAGTGCCGACGCCGCGACCGGTAGCTTGGTCGCGGGTTATCGGTACGAGCAAAGCCACCCTTTCGTCCCCGGTCACTTCCCCGGCGGTCCCTTGATGATGGGCGTGACGCAATGGTCGGCGGTCGCTGATGCCGGCTGGATCGCGATGCAGCGTTTCGGTTATACCTCCGCGATCATTCAAGGTCGCATCACCCGTCCCGATGGCCGGGAAGTACTCGATGTGCGTGACCTGGAACTGGTGACCGAGAACGGCGTCCCGCGCATCGCCACCACCAAGCGCATCGCCTTCCGCGACAAGATTGTGCCCGGCGAGAGCATCCTCATTCACGTGACGGTCGTCCCGCGCTGAACGCGGTAGACCTTTAAGCCATGGATACAGCGCCCAGCGATGAGGAACTGGTCCAGGTGTGCCAAGGCGGTGATTTCGCCGCCTTTGAGGAACTCTATCGCCGCTACCAACGGCCGATCTTGGCCTACGTCTATCAGATCGTGCGCAACTACGATGAGGCCGGCTCGATCAGTCAGGACGTCTTCCTGAAAGTGTTCGAGCATGTCGCCCGCTTCGATCCGACGCGGCGCTTCTCGACCTGGTTCTACACCATCGCCCGCAACGCAGCGATCGATTACCTCAATGTCCGCAAACGCCGCGCTTTCGTGTCGTTCACCGACCTCGACCGCGCCGAAGGCGACAATGTCGTCACCAACGCCACCGCCGGCAGCGCGGTACCGGTCGAAGAGCGCTTGGCGCGCGGCGAAGCCCTCCAGCACCTCGACACCGCGCTGGCTCAGCTGCCGCAGATCTACCGCGAAGTGATCGAGCTGGTGGTCTTTCAGGAGCGCAGCTACGAAGAGGCATCGGCCATTCTCGGCGGTATCAGCTTAGGCACCCTGCGTTCGCGCATGTTCCACGCCCTGCGGCGCTTGCGTACGGAGCTGGAAAACACGGGAAATGTGCAGGAATGGGACCTTCTTTAACGTCCGGAAGTCCGGAAGTCCGGACGTCTCACGGAAGGAGGATTGTTTCCGCGGTATGGGGGCCGATTATTCGACCCGACAGGCGGTGCGCATGAGTGATGATCTGACAAAAGACTCCCGGGCTTCCGGACTTCCGGACTTCCGGACTATTGAAGATCCCCGCGATCTCATCGACGCCGCATTAGCCGCTTTCGGTACCGACGCCACGATCAGCTTCAGTGGCGCAGAGGATGTTTTGCTGGTCGAACTGGCCAAGCAGACCGGCCGGCCCTTTCGCGTCTTTAGTCTCGACACCGGTCGCCTGCACGCCGAAACCTATCGCTTCTTCGCGGCTGTCGAAGAGCGCTATGGCATTCACATCGAATACTGCTTTCCCGAATCGGCGGCCGTCGAAGCCCTGGTGCGCACCAAAGGGCTGTTCAGCTTCTACGCCGACGGCCACCAGGAATGCTGCGACATCCGCAAGGTCGCGCCGCTGCGCAAGCACCTCTCCGGACTCAAAGCCTGGATCACCGGCCAACGGCGCGATCAAAGCCCGACCCGCGGCACCGTGCCGCGCGTACAGGTTGATCCCGTCTTCCGCGGCCAGCAGGGTGGCGAACTCATCAAGTTCAACCCGCTCGCTGATATCAGCGGCACCGATGTCTGGTTCCAGATCCGCGCTTTGGACGTGCCGTTCAATCCGCTGCACGAACGCGGCTTCGTGTCCATCGGCTGCGAGCCGTGCACCAAGGCGATCCTCCCCAGCCAACACGAACGCGAAGGCCGCTGGTGGTGGGAAGAGGGTACCAAGAAAGAATGCGGATTGCACAAGGGCAACCTCAACGGCTGATCCCGCCGGCGTTAATGACGTTCGGTCAACTCCGTGCTGCGTCGATCATCGTGGTGCTCAGGACGCCATACACGGCGGTCCACGATTCCTTGACCGTCGGAGTAAATGCCGGACCGAGCCCTTTGGCGAGCGAATCGAGCAGGGCGGCACCGACCGTGGCATAGTGCGCCTCCTTGACCCCATAACCAACATGGCGGCGACCCAGAGCCTGCACTACCGGAACCACAGCATCAAGATTGTTGAGCGATCGCACTGCGGTGGTGAGCATGGTCATCAACTTCTGCTTCTGTTCCGTGAGTTCAGCGGGGAAAAGGGCACGCAGCTCAGGGTCGAGTTCAAACAAACGATCGTAGAACAGATTGGCCGCGGTATCGGCGATCGGGACGCATTGCTCCCAGGTGCGCTGGACATCCGCGATCTGGGCGAGGGTAAGGCTCATGTGGGGCTGCGGAGGACATGGAGGGATCATTGGATGATAAAGGTCGCATCACGGTATCGCGATTGCTTGCGCAGATATGCGCGAAAACATCAAGACATCAATACGATTTCATGAATTATTACAGTTCAATCGTGCAACAATCCCGTCCGGAGCCGCAGGCTGGAATTTCCAGGCGCATTGCGGACCGATCAGCCGAGCAACGCCAACCACACCCGCGCGGTCTCGGTGACGCTCCAGGCCTGGGCATCGCAACCGCGTTGAGCATGTGGTGCATCACCATCGACGATCTCGGGCAGATGGCCGAGACAGCCCGATCCGAGCAAACGATCGGTCGAACCGAGATAACTGCGCGCCGTGGTCAGCGCCGCGGGACTGCGATCATAGGCCAGAGCGAAGGCCTCGCAGAAGGTCGGGAAGGTCCACACCCACGCCGTGCCGTTGTGATAGGCCGGCTTGCGCCGGGTGTCTTCATCGCCTTCGTAGCGACCCCAATACGGAAACGCCGGATCATTCAGCAGCTGTCCCTGATGATCGTGGATCGGATGCAGGGGGTGCGCCGGGAGGGGCGCCAAGCTGCGCTGGGCGCCCGGGATGATGAGATGGGTGCGGGCCGCCTCGACCACGCTGCGGGCGCGCTCGCCATGGACAGCGCCCAGGCTCACCGCAAAGAGCGCGTTGGAACGCAGAGCGGTGTCAACCACGGCGTTTTCGGCCACAACACCGGCCGGAGCGATCAGGTGATCGGCGTACCAACCCTGCTGATCCAGCCAGTACAAACGTTCGATGCTCGCAAGCACACGCTCGGCAAGTTCGGCCCACGGCAGAACCGGCGCCGGCGCCTTGAGCTCGGCCAACTGCTGCAACAGCCGCCACCACAGCACTTGGATTTCGATCGGGTAGCCTTCGCGCGGCGTGCCGGCCGGATGGTTGGTGTCCATCCAGGTGAAATGGCTGGGGCTCCACACCAGGCCACTGACGGCATCGACGTGAATGCCGTTGGGCGTGCCGTGGAGGTAGCCGGTCGCGATAGCTGCCAACACATCGCGAATGCGTCGGCCACCAGCGTCGGCATCGTAGACGGCTTTGGCTCCCAGGACGACCGCGGCATCACTGCACACCACGCCATACCACAACGGCGCATCAACGGTGTCGCGGTTGCTGGCGTCTTCACCATGAATGCAGTTGGGCAAGGTGCCATTGGCTTCGAAGCGCCCGAAGACCCTCAGGAGACCCAGGACTGCTTGCGTGTGGCCGAGAGCGACCAAGCCACGCGCGCAAATCAACGTATCGCGCCCCCAGTCGAGGAACCACGGATAGCCGGCGATGACCGAGTGTCCGTCGTCGCGCCGGACCAGATAGGCCAAGGTCGATTCGGCGAGGCGATCAAGGAAGGCATCACCACTGCTCGTTTGCGGTTCGCGCTGGCACAGCGGGTCGGGATAGGCGGGCTCTTCGGCCAGAGCGGCGCGCACCGTGCCGCTCGCGCCGGCAGGGAGGGGAATGCGGAACCAGCCGGGGCTCCAGGCATCACCACTGCCAGCCATGCCGCGCGTGCTTTCCACCGTATGCGGAATAGCGGTACACCATTCCGGGGCCGATCGATACACGCCCGTGTCGCTGCGAACAACGAGGGTTCGGCCAGCACCGGGCGCAAAATCGAAGCCATCGGCGTGGTGCGCCGTGACCTGCTGGAAGAAAGCATCGAGCGGTTCGTCGCGTACCGTTTGACTGTGGAACGAGCGGTCTTCGAGATCGAAGCGCAGCACCACGGCTACCTCGGCGTCGTCATTCAGGTGGTAACCCCACAAGGGCGGACGGTCGGGGCGGTGCACGGTCAGCTCAAGCGCATTGCGGCCGGGAATCAGGCTGGCTTCGAGATGAATCTCTGCCGTGCGACCATCGCCGGCATTGGCGACGAAGCTCCAGCGGGCGCAGCCATCAACGCTGACGCCCACCAAGCAGACGCGATCCAAAGCGGTGATAAAGCCATCGGCCACCGCCCACGCGCGCAAGCGCTTGATCAGCACATGGCGATCGACCGGCACTGCTGAGTGCAGGTTCGCGGCGAGCAGACAATCATACTTCGAGGTGATACGGCCGAGATCCGCCGATGCGCGCAACATCGCCCCGCGCCCATTGGTCAGCAGCAGCATGCCATCCGCGACATCGCGATCATGGGCACTGGCACCCGCAGCGAGAAAGCGCACTGGACTGGTGATAGGAATGCCCGGTCGCTGGAAGGCGTCAATTATCAGCGTGCCATCCGCTTCCGCGTGCGGCGGAAACGCCGCCCACCACGCGTTGTTGGCGGCGAAGGCGCGCACGCGTGTCGGTGGTCGGCCGTCGGTGAACACCAGACGGGCAGTAAACGGTCCGTCCAGGTGGACCAGCAACCACGAGCCATGCGGCACCGGCAAAATGCGCGAGCAGTCGCACTCGCGCCATTGGACCACTAACGGCACGCCGTCGGCCTGCAGCGCCGCGCAGATGGCCGCCTTGAGGTCTTGTTCGGCCAGCCGATGATCCAGACGCGACAACGCCGCCAGGAAGTGCGATACATCACGGCCGATCAGATGCGCCAAATCTTGCCAGGCGACCGGCCCCATGACTTCGGGTGCCAGCACGCCGCCCAAAATGCGATACCCGGCCCGCGCCTGGGCCCGTAGCTGGCGATACGCATCGCCACTCAAGCCGATGGGTTCGGGACTGGCCGCTAGACAATGGACGGCACCGCCGGCCAACACCAGTTCAGACGGCACGGGCAAGAAAGGCGATCCAGTCAACAAGTCATGACGCGGACTGCCGAGGCCATGATCGAGGGCCGAATCCCACGTCACCGTGGCCGCATGGTCAGGGTCGAGATTGGCCAGGATCAACACGCGATCGAGATCATCGGCGCTCGTGCGACTGACGATCAGTACCTGCGCATCATCAGCGCTATGGCGCTGAATGACCGCGCCGTCGAACCAGCAGGGATGATCACGCAGCAGGCGATTCAAGGCGGCGAGTTCAGGGATGATATGCTCGTCCGCATCCCAGTTCAGACCGGAGCACCGATGTACGTTGATTTTCTCGCACGCCAGCCACTCCACGCCGGCGGTGAAACCAAAAGCGCCCTGCGTCGATAACAGGGCTGATAGCTGATTGCGCAGCAGCGACCACGCCCGGCCGCGCTTGGCCAGCCGGTCATTGTCATGGGTTTCGCTGTAATGGACCAAGGCACCGAGATTGCCGGTATGCTGGATTTGATGATCCAGATACGCACTGACTTCGCGTGGCGAATGATTCTGGAACAGTTCACTGTACGCCCATTGCAGGCCGCCTTCAGCCAGCAGAGCGGTGGTCGCCTCCCACGCACCGCCGAGGCCTTCGAGCAAAAAGACGGTATCGGGGAATTCCTGCCGCACCCGCGCGGTGATGTATTGCCACGCCGGCTGCGGCACCATGTACCCGGCATCGCAACGGAAACCGTCGACACCGCGCGCGCACCATTCGAGCAACGCATCCGCGAGCACATCCCACAACACCACCGTACCATGATCGAGTTCGACCAAATCTTCCCAGGTGACGCCCCAGGCACCGGGACTGTGGAAACGCCCATTGGCATCGCGCTGGAACCACTCCGGATGGTTCTCCTGCAGGGTCGAACCCCAGCCAGTGTGGTTGAGCACCACATCCAGGAAAACCTGGCAATTGCGGCGATGACAGGCGTAGGTCAATTCACGGAATTGATCGACACCGGTGGTACGGCGATCAAAGACCACCAACGCGGGATCAATCGCGGTCAGATCTTGGCCGGCATAGGGACTGCCATAGCGCCCGAAGCGGGCGTAGGTCGTCGGCGTCGGGGTGACCGGCAGCAAATGCAGAATGCGGCACCCGAGGGTATCCACGATGTGCGGCAGTTGGCCAATGACATCACGAAAGGTACCCGACGGCGGAATGATCGTATAGCCATGGCGGTCGAGCACGGCGAACTGGTCATCGCGCAAAGTGTCAGCGGTGAACGCCTGCGTGCGCGTAGCACCGAACTGACGCACGAAGGCGCAGTAGATGGTATTCGCGGTGCGTGTCTCATCGGGATGCACGGCGATGCCAAGGTCATGACCGTCCGGCCAGTGCTGATGACCTTCGGTATCGATGGCAAAAGCCTTGGCTCGAAACCAGCCGATTTCGGTTACCGGCAGATCCGCCAACCATGTGGAATCATCTTCGCGGCGCAGGCGCACATCGCGCCAGGCTGAGCCGGCGAAGGGCTCGGATCCGCCATGACGGGCGACGATCTCGGCGCGGGCCGCGCTGACGCGGCCGATGGTGGTCCGCAAGCGGCCTTGCCATCCGCTCGGCAGGGGGCCACCGTCGGCGCGGCGCAGGCGGATCGTGACGCGGTCACCAACGAAGCGCAGCAGGCGTTCGCCCGGCGGGGGATCCATGACGAGCGCAGGTGCATCCATGCCGACATCCTCGCTACGATCAGCCGATGAGGCAAGGCTGCGTTAATGAGCCGAAATGTACCGGCGAGCGGGGCCGCAGGGACCCTCTTGGACCATCTGGGACGATGCGCACCATACCGACGTGCTGCACGCGCTCGCTGTTCCTGTTCAGGATGCCGGTCAACGGCTTGATGTCTGGCTCGAGACCCAGTTGGAGGGCTGCACGCGCAGTTTGGTCTCACGCTTGATCAAGCAGGACCTCTGCGCCGTGCAGTTGGCGAATGGCCAAACGCAGAAAGCCAAGGCGGGATATGCCCTGCGTGGCGGCGAGCAGATCAGTATCGAAGTGCCGGAGGTCGAACCGCCGAGTCTCGAAGCTGAGGACATTCCGCTCACCATCCTGCACGAAGACGCCCACTGCATCGCCATCGACAAGCCGCCGGGCATGGTCGTGCATCCGGCCGTTGGTCGCTGGCATGGCACCTTGGTCAACGCCCTGCTTGGTCGCTATGGCAGCCATCCGGGTGGCGATCCGTGGCGTCCGGGCATTGTGCATCGGCTCGATGAATTCACCTCCGGCGTCATGATCGTCGCGCGCACGCCGCAGGCTTTGACGTTTTTTCAAGATGCCTTTCGCGAACGGCGCGTGCACAAACGCTACCTCGCTCTGATGCATGGTGCGCCGCGCGCGGACTGGCTGGAACACACCGGCTGGCTCGGCCGTCATCCCAAAGATTTCCGCAAGCGGGCCGTCCTCCCGGAAGGCACCGGCGATGCGCGTGAGGCCTACACCGCCTTCGTCGTACGCGAACGCTGCGCTGGCTATGCGGTGATCGAAGCGCGCCCGCGCACCGGGCGCACGCACCAGATCCGCGTGCATGCCACCGCGCTTGGCCATCCAATCCTGGCCGATGCGACCTATGGCCGCAGTGCCTGCTGGCCGCTGCATGCAGCAGCCGACGCCCCGCAGGTGATCCGGCGGCAAGCCCTGCACGCCTGGGCCCTGGACGTGCCCCATCCCGATGGTGGTCGCTTGCGCGTAGACGCGCCCATTCCCAGCGACCTCGCGCCGTGGATCAGCGCGGGGCTGACGGTGCTGCCGTTGACGTGAGCTGGGCCAGGGCCTGCGCCGCCAGTTGTGCGGCCGTGCCGCTCACGGTGACCGTGCGCAGACGACCTTCCTGGTCGGCCAGCCGTGCGATCAGATGCCAGCGCCCATCGCGATCCCGCGTCACGTGACAACCGAAGGGCAATGAGCAGCCCCCGCGCAAGCCTGCGAGCACGGCGCGTTCGGTGTCGACCGCGATCGCCGTCGGTGCGTGATCGAGGCAGCCGAGCAGATACTGCGCGCGATGATCGTCGTGCCGGCAATCGACGGCGACGGCACCTTGCGCGGGGGACGGTGTGCATTCCGTGCGCGGATGGAGCGGCACCGCGCGGGCGCTGCGCAGCAAACCCAAGCGCTGCAAGCCCGCCATTGCCATCAGCGTTGCATCGACTTCACCCTCGCGGACTTTGCGCAGTCGGGTATCCACGTTGCCGCGAATCGGCACAAAGGTCAGGTCGGGTCGCAAGGCCGCCAATTGTGCCTGACGCCGCAAGCTTGAGGTGCCCATCACCGCACCCTGCGGCAGGGCGCTGACGCTGGCGGCACCGATCAACGCATCACGCGCATCCGCGCGGCGCAGGATGGCAGCCAGGGTCAGCCCCTCTGGCGTACTCGTCGGCAGGTCTTTGCACGAGTGGACGCCGACATCGGCGGTGCCGGCGAGCACCGCGTCATGGACTTCTTTAGCGAAAACGCCGATGCCACCCATGCCATAGAGCGGGGTGGTGCGATCGCGATCACCGGTGGAGACCACGGGGACCAGGACCACACGCAGGCCTGGATGTGCGCGGCGCAGCTGGACCGCAACATCGCGTGCCTGCCACATCGCGAGCGGACTGGCGCGCGTGGCCAAGCGCAGCGGCGCGCTCATCGTTGCGGCTTCAACCGCTGGAGGCGTTCATGCAGTTCGCCCAGCGCCGCGCACAGGAGATCATTGGCCAATTGCGCGTGGCCTTGCTCCATGCGATCGACCGAAATCGAACGCGCGGGGCGCAAGTCGATTTTGGGCAGGACCAGCTTGCGCTTCGCCATCTCTTCATCGAGCAGGATCCACATGCGGTCGGCTTCATCGAGCTTGTCGACATCGACTCGGCTCGGGCCCAGCACAGGCACCAGAATAATGCCGGTTTCCAACGAGCGATTGATCAGCGGAACCCAGAAATTCCGCACCCCTTGATCTGCGGACATGCCGGCCTGCAATTCATTGCCAGCCGAAATCACAATCAGCAGGTGGTGTGAATCGGGATGGACCACGGCTTTTCTGGGGTCCTTTTCTTTAAACAAATTGGTCAGCCATTGGTCGTGCAGGACCAGGTTTTCGAGGGTCTTGTTGGGCGCGTCCTTGCCCATCCAGGGTTCGCGGAAGACCGTCTTGAGCTGTGCGCGCACCGCGGTGTTCCAATCGCCGGCAGTCATGCGCTCGGTGAGCAGGATTTTGAATTTAGACGGGGTGAGCCAACGGGGATTATTCTGTTTTCGCGGAGCGCTGACGACTTTCACCAACTCGATGAGTTCGCTGTACGTCGGCGTCAGTAGCGCGCGGCCGCCCAGGGCGAGATCATCGGCCGTCGCCGGACGCTCAGGCGTCACGACGGTCTTGCCGACGAGGAATTCGGTGGTGGCCGAACGCACGTCCTCCAAGCGCATAGCCACCCACGGCGTGCGATTTTCAGGTGCGGTGATCAGAACGCGGTTCCACACCATGGGTTCCAACGGACAGGCGACGCGAACGGTACGACCCTGCTGATCGCTGAAGATGGCGACCAGTTCTTCGCGGTCGGGACGGCGCGGATGCACCACCATCGCAACGCCCGACCCTGGGCTGAGCGGTTCGGGAAAACGCATGGCGACGTGATTGCTGCCGGTGCGTCGCAGGATTTCCGACTGTTGATACGGCCCACCGTGATCCGGTGCGGTATAACGTGCGTCCGTGGGGTCATCGCGGCCTCGAGTTGGTGGCAACTCCAAGGGATCCCAGGGGACGACTTTGTGGGTGAAATCGTCGAGGCTCAATGCAGACAGCGCTGATGCCGCAGGGCTGGTCGCTACGGCTGGCTCCGCGGTATCCGCGGCAGGAGCTGCCGGATCTCCGCGTTCCGTCGGCTCTTCGTCTTTGACCACGGGGTCGGCCCCGGGCGTTGCGGTCCCGGGCGTTGCGGGCGCATCGTCAACCATCGCCACGGACGCATCGTCATTACGCACGAAGACAGCCGGCGTCTTGGCCCGTCCGCTGCGCACGCCATCGGCAGGGCCCTGGCCACCCGGAGTTTCGAGAAAGAGCGCGTCTACCCGGGTATCCCGACCAATAGCCGTGATTTGAATGTGGATCTCCGCCGACGCGACGGCGAGATCGGGAATGTCGATCGGATACCAATCGATGGGGCTGCCTTGGACCAAGCGCAGCATCTCGCTTTTGTGGCTATCGACGATGACATTGATGGTGCTGCCGGTGGCGTCGCTGGGAGCGACGCGGATCCAGCAGCGATACGCTCCCGCTTCGAGTCGGAAACCACCACTGATACTACCGTCGGCGGCGATCAGACGTCGGCCCGTTGGTCCGACCGGACGCCACGCGTTTTGACCTGGGCGCTCACCCAAGGCAACGGCCGGAATAAACCAGGCGACGCTCGACGTGGTGGAGGAGGCATCCGTGATCACAGGCGTCGTGGTCGGCGTCGTGGATGCCGCTGGCGCGACGCCTGGCGCCGTCGTGACTGGTGCCGTCGGATCTGCGGCGGGGGCTACCGGCGTGTCCGCTTGTTGGACACGCGCCAAGGCGATGCGTCGCGACAGCGGTTCGATCCGTGTGCGCAGCGGGCGGAAGCGCAGGTCGTCGGGGATGTCGACTTCGGCCAAATCCTGGTCTGCCTCACGCGCTTGCCCGGCGGCCAAACGCGCTTCGATGGCGTCGAGCGTGACTGCGATCTCAGCCTCCAACTCGCGGGCGATCTGCGTCAACAGGGGACTCGGCGTCGTGGGATCCGTACTCGCCTCGTGCCAGGCCACACGCGCGACGGGATCGAAGTCGAGGCGCTGCTTGTCGCTTCCTGGCATTACCACGGCGGGTGCGGCGGTGGTCGAAGCGCTCGACGGTGGCGCATCGCCACTGAAACCGATGGTGATGATGGTGCCGAGAATGACGACAGCGGCACCCGCGCCCGCCATCCACATCCAGGGTGCTGGGAGGCTGGGTGCGCGACGCGTGGCCGGCGGCAGTTTGGGCACCGGTTTGTGATCGACCGGAATGGTCGGCGCATCGAAGCGGCCGCCACCCTGCAACGCCCGGCGATGCTGGTTGAGCTGGGTCGTGGTCGTGAACGAATACGCCTGCAACCGGGGATAGCGTCGACGCGGCACGCGATAGGTGGTGACGTCCAAGCCCCGGATCGCGCGCAGCTGATTGATCTTCACCTGCGCCGTGCCCGGCAAGGTGTCGACACAGAGCGGGCAAATCAGTTTCCCATCAATACGTACCGCGAGACCTTCTGCCAGCTCGCCCGCCGAAATGGGGGCGCCGCAAGACGAGCACGGCGTAGTGGTGGGCTGATCCATGGCGGGTAGGCTACTGACCGGTATGCTTACAGGGTACGCAGGTGGAAGCCACCGTCGACGTTGAGAATTTCCCCAGTCGAAAACGGCAGGTCGCCGCGCGCGATGGCGGCGACTGCGCGCCCGATGTCCTCGGGTTTGCCCCAACGCCGGATCGGTGCCATGCCGTCGGCAATCAGCTGATCGTATTTCGCCTTGACCGGTCCGGTCATGTCGGTGGCGATCACGCCGGGGCGGATCTCGTAAACGCGGATACCGTCGTTGGCCAAACGGGCCGCGAACAATGCGGTCATCATGCCGATGCCGGCCTTGGTCACGCAATAATCGCCACGGTTCACGGAAGCAGTATACGCCGAGATTGACGAGACGTTGATGATCTGTCCGCGATCACCCTGGGCGTCCGGTGGTTGGGTCAGCAGGTGGCGGGCCACGGCTTGGCTGAGAAAATACGGCCCTTTCAGATTGATGCCGATCAGGCGGTCGAAGCTGGTTTCATCCGCCTCGAGCAAATCCGCACGCACATTGGGGGCCACGCCGGCGTTGTTGACCAGCAGGTCCAGACGCGACTGCCAGGCCAGCGTTTCGGCGAGCAGACGCGTGCGGTCTGCAGCATCGCCAACATCGCCTTGAACTGCGATCGCAGTGCCGCCGGCGTCCGTAACCAACTGGCAACACTCTTCGGCAGCCGATTTATTCCCAGCGTAGTTGACGACCACCTGCCAGCCCAGACCGCCCAGAGCGACAGCGATACCGCGACCAATGCCGCGACTAGATCCGGTGACGAGAGCGGTAGGCATGCGAGACTCCTGCAGGGTCGCTCACGGTGGTCTCCCACCTGGAGCGGTCAAGCCAGGTCCGCGCCGTGCTGTCGCCAAAGCGGCAACTGGCATTCGTTCCGCTCTAAAGGTAGGCTGCGGATGTCATGAGCGAATCTGAAGGCCCAATCCCGCTCACGTCCGCACTCAATGATCCCTTAGTGCTGGCGATGCCGCGCAAAGAGCTCTTCCGCATCAATGGCTTCATCACCACCATCGACATGGCCATCATCGAAGCCGTGGCCGAAGATTCCTGGTACGGCGCTGCCTCGACGCTGATCAATAACTTCGACGCCAAGGAAATTCGCTTAGGCTTGGTAGTCAGTCAGGATGACCAGGTGCTCGTCGATGAGGGCGGCAATCTGCTGCATACCACCCGCATCGGACCTGAAGTGGCCAAACTCGGCAAAGGCCTCAAGGCCTTGCGCGATCTGGCCCGCTTGGCCGGGGCGCATTTCCTGGGTGTCGACAACGTACGCTGTGAATTGGCGGGCTTTCTCAACGAAGATGGCCTCGCAGAACACCGCCATGCGTTCTACATGGTCTATCGCTGCCGCCTAGGCAAGTCCGTGCCGCCACCCCACAGCATGACTTGGGTCGGCATCCACCACTTGGTATCCATGCCGCTCGACCCCGTCAGCATCCTGGTCGCTGGTGGACTTTTTCCACCGGTCAAACATGGCTGATTCCCGTCGCATCAAAGCCCTGGAACCGACTCCGATTCGCCTGCCGCTGCAGCCGAACTCCAGTGCCGATTCTACCGCCGATTTCAGCGAAGTGACCCCGACCGCGATCACCCTCGGCATAGGTGAGGCGTCATCGCCGCTAACCGACCACGCCGCGCAAGAACCGACCCGCCGCGTCACGAGCAGCAGTACCTTCCGGCAGACGCTCAAAGGCGCCGACAAGCCCAGTGAGCTCACCCGCTTGCTGCGTGGCTGGCATCAGGCCGTAACCACGCGTGATCCCGAACCGCGCTTCGCCCTTCTGGACAAACTGGGCGAAGGCGCGCAAGGCGTGGTGTATCGGCTGGTCGATCGCGACTGCCGCCGCGAGATCGCATTCAAAACCGTCAAGGCATCCGATGCCGATGGGCATGAGCTGAGTCGCTTCGTGCACGAGGCGCAAATTACGGCCCAGCTCGAACACCCCGGCATTATTCCGGTTCACGATTTCGGTGTGCTTAATGACGGCACCGTCTTCTACAGCATGAAGCAGGTGGAAGGGGTTCACCTCGCCGAATGGTTGCATGAGCGCAAGGGCCGACCTGAGCATCGCTTCGATGTGCTGCAAGTCTTTCTGCGCGTCTGCGAAGCCGTCGCCTTCGCGCACAGTCGCGGTGTCGTGCATCGCGATCTCAAGCCACGCAATATCATGGTCGGTCGTTTCGGTGAAGTGTTGGTCATGGACTGGGGCTTGGCCAAGATCATCGGTACCGAAGAAGATGGAGCGACAACCGTGACCTCGGTGCGCTCGGAAGAGAGCGGTGATCAGGACATCCATCGCACCTTGGCTGGTTTCGCAGTGGGAACTCCAGCATACATGAGCCCGGAATGCGCGCGCGGTGACGCCTATCGCACCGATGCGCGCAGCGATGTATATTCGCTCGGCGTGATTCTGTACGAAATGCTCAGCGGCGAATCGCCGTGGATTCGCGGCGACGTTCAGCGCACCTTGCAGCAGGTTGCGGCCGGCAAGGCGCGCCCGATCGATGAACGACGTTTGGGTGATGGTGGCCGTACGCTGGCTGCGATCGTCCAGCGCGCGATGGCGCGTGATACGGTCGGCCGCTATGCCAGCGTCGACGATTTCTCCGCCGATTTGCGCAGCTTCCTGGCCGGTTCCGCGGTCAGCGCTTATCGCGAAAGTGCCTTGGAAACCGCCATCCGTACCATGCGGCGCCTTCGCAAGCCGCTCCTCGCCGCCCTTACCGTGGGTTCGATCATGTTGGCCGCGATTGTCGTCTGGCGGGTGCGCGAATACCAGGTGGTCACCAACGCAGTAGCCGATCTGCGCCACGAGGCGGGTGAGGCGATCAGTCAGGGCGACTTCGACCGGGCCCGCAGTCGCTACGAACAGCTGTTGGCTTTGCGACCCGGCGACGGCCAGGCGGAAGCCGATCTTTTGCGTACCGAAGATCTGCTGCGCCAACGCCAAGCAGCCGAAGAAGCGCGACGCGCGCGCGCCTTGGCGGCCGATCTCCGGCATCGCGCGGATAGTCTGGCGCAGAGTGGCTCTGCTGATGATTTGCGGCGGGCCACTGAGTTGTATCTCCAGGCTCTTGGCCTGACGCCGACCGATTCAGCGCTGACTGCCGCCTATCAAGAGGCAGAACGGCGCCTAGCGGCGATCGTCGAAGAGCGCCGCGCTCAGGCGGTCGTCACCGCCAATCGTCAGCGCGCAGCGGAACTGCTCGCGCGTGCTAACCAAGCTGCGAGCGAAAACCGCTTGGGGGAAGCCCTCGCCCTGACCGAAGCGTCTTTGCATCTGAATCCCGGTGAGGAAGCCCGTGAACTGCTGCGGTCGCTCGATCAACGCATTGCCGAACAAGAACGTGTGCTCGCCCTGGCTGTACGCCGACAGGAGGCCGACGGCATCGCCGCAGCGACCGATGTCGCGCTGGCGGCAGGACAGGTCGATCAGGCGCAACGTCTGGTTGAACGCATGCGCGGCATCGATGCCGAACACCCCCGCCTTATCGATCTCGATCGCATCACCGCCGAGGCCGTACGCGATCAACGGCAGCGCCGGGCCCATGATCTGATGCGCGAAGCGCAAACCTTGGTTACCGATGCCGAGGCCCGCCAAGTGACCATCAATGAGACGTCGGTACAAGTCCAGCAGCGCGAGGCCGAATTAATCGAACATGGCGATCCTGCTGCGCGCAGCGCCTTGCGCCAATTGGAAGCGCAGCTGGAGCGGCATACGCAGCAGCGATCCGCCAAGCTGTCCCGTGCTGTTGGTCTGCTGCATCAAGCGCACGTGATCGCAGCGGATGACCCAACCGTCACCGCCGCCATCGCCGATTTCTTCGTCGCCCGTCTTCTGGATGCAGAGCGGGAGGGTGACACCGCCGCCGCTGAAGCCGCTGCCGCCCAAGCCCGCATTTACGATGACGGCTCGCGCGCCAATGTCCTGGACGGCATCGGTCGCATTGAGAATACCAGCGCCACCCCGATCACCGTGCAGCGGTTGGAACCGGGCCCAGAACGCAGTGACGTGGTCAGCGGAACCGCCATCGCCATTCCCGCTGGTTCCGGCAAAGATCTTCCAGGTGGGCGGTACCTGGTCCGGTGGAACGATCACGCGGTCATCGCCCGTCGCCTCGATCGCGGCTCAGTATTGAAAGTGGCTTCGTGTCCGGAAATCCAGGTGCCCGCCGATCGCGTGATCATTCCGGCAGGACCGATCTACGCCAACAGTGGCCGCCTGCTGCGCACGGTGGATGCCTTCGTGATCACGCGCACCGAGATCACCAGCGGCGAATATCTGGAGTTTCTCAACGACCCGACGACGCGACGGCAGATCGTCGAGGCCTTGCACAATGGCGAACTGATTCGCGCGCCACGTGAGGGTCTCAATGCCATGGATCCGTTGTGGCGTACGCGGGGGACTTTGTCGCGCAGTTCGGTAGGAAGCTTCACGTTGACGTACATTGACGGCAGTGCGATCAATCCACGGCAACCGGTGTCCGGGATCAGTTTCCTCGATGCCCAGGCGTATGCCGCGTGGCGCGCGGACCGCGACGGTGTGCCGTGGCGACTACCGACCCGTGATGAATGGCTGCTTGCCGCCCAGGGCGGCGATGGGCGGCGCCATCCGTGGGGCATGAATGCCGATCCTGGCTTAGCCTATGGCTTTGTCTCGGCCCTGCGGGCCAGCGCGACCGGGACCCTGCTGCCAGTGGGCTCATTCCCCAGCGATACGTCCGTGCAAGGCGTGCTCGATTTGGCCGGGTCGCTTTCTGAATTCATTGCCGACCCGTCGGCTGACCCGGGTCTGGCCGTGATCGTCGGTGGCAATCGCGCCGATCGACAGGTGGGTCACTTCAACGTGTGGTCGCGCCGCGAGATCCAACGCCGGTTGCCGTCGCCGCAATGCGGCATCCGTCTGGTGCACTCTTTCTGAGCGTGCTGCCCTGAGCTGCGCAGATGGTCGGCCCATTGGCCCCTAGTCACTGGCGACGCCGTCCACAGACTGCCGCCCATGCGCTATCGTGATGCACCTCATATCGACGTGGGCAGTTTCTATGCTCGTCGCCCCGAGATTGGACGGCTCTTCCGCCTGCTTGGACTCCTCGGCGTGCTGTGCGCCGCGCTGTTGCCTCCGACCACGTTGGGCTGGCTGCTCGGCGGCTTGATCCTGGTGTGGCTCGGTGCGTGGTACTTGGTGGTCGGGACCTTGTGGCGCAGCAGTGTGGTGGCCGCCCTCTTGGTCGCGGCCTTGCGCCTGAGCCACGTGTTGCTCGGCTGTGCGACCGAGTGTGCCGTATGACCTTCGCACGCTGGGGTATTCCGACCCTATTCTGGGTGACGCTGGTCTTGGCGTGGGCCGTGTGGCTGGTGCCGGCTGGTCCATTCCGCTGGGCGACGTTGGCAGTGGCGCTGTTTTGCTGGCTGTTCACGCTCGCGTTTTTCCGTAATCCGAACCGCACGCCCAAGGGTGGTCCGCACAGCATGATCGCCCCGGCCGATGGCGTGGTGGCGGACATCACTGAAATCGACGAGCCCACCTTCGTCGGCGAACGCTGCGTGCGCATCGGCATCTTCCTGTCGGTCTTCAACGTGCACGTCAATCGCGCACCGTGTCCGGGCATCATCCGCCACGCCGTCTATCGCCCGGGACAATTTCTCGACGCCCGCCATCCCGATGTCAGCCATGCCAATGAAGCGAACATTTTGGGCATCGAAGCCGAAGGCAGCGTGCGTGCCGGTTTGAAATTGCTGTTGGTCCAACTGTCGGGATTGATCGCACGGCGCATCATCAGCACGCATGGCGTTGGCGACCGCCTCGAACGCGGCGAATGCTATGGCATGATCAAATTCGGCAGCCGCACCGAACTGTGGCTGCCGCTCTCGGCCGGGGCCACGGTGACGGTGGCGGTCGGTCAGCGCGTAAAGTGCGGTGAAACGGTCATCGCCGAGGTTCCCGCGTGAGCACCCGCTTAAATGTCCGGGTGCGCAAACGCCTCAAGACGCTGCCGGTGCTGCCGACGCTGCTCACCGCTGGCAATCTTGCGAGTGGCATCACGGCCATTTTGCTCGCCGTCAACGGCGAGCTGTTCTATGGCGCGGTGATGATCTTCGTGGCCATGGCCTGCGACATGCTCGACGGCAAGGTCGCGCGCATGACCGGCCAAGAGGGGGCCTTTGGCGCTGAATTGGACAGTCTCTCTGACGTCGTGTCCTTCGGCGTCGCGCCAGCGATTCTCGCCCATCGCCTGATCTTCGGCTATTCCGCCGTGTTCAGCCACGGCGAGCGCCTGATCTGGTTCCTCGCGGTTTTCTTCCCCGTCATGGCGGCGATCCGTCTTGCCCGTTACAATGTCGAGGATTCCGATGCACCGACGCGACATTTTCGCGGCCTGCCGAGCCCGGGTGCGGCGGCGGTGGTGTGTAGCCTGATCATGCTGCATCAACATCCCGGCAATGACACGGTGCGTACGTGGTTCGAATCGGTGATCGCGATTGGCAAGGACCATTACACCGGCCTGCAGGATCTGGATGCGTTCCGCTGGATTCTCATCGGCATTACCTTTGTGTCGGCACTGGCGATGGTCAGCACCATGCCCTTCCCACATCTCGGCAATACGTTGTTTGGCCGCATGAGCTTCCGGCGTTTAATCGTCGTGCTCCTGATCGGAGGCCTCTTCGTCTGGCGTCCGGTGACGGCGTTGGCCGTGGCTTCGACCGGATATCTGTTGGTGGGTCTGGGTTGGGGTGCCGTGAGCATGGTGCGGCAAATCCTGCGCGGCCGTAATCCGCTCGATGACGATGACGACGACAGCGATGCCGTCGATGCGGGTCTGGCCACCGCCAAGCCTGAGAGCGACGGACCGGCCCACGGGCGATGACCGGCATCATCCGGCCCGGTGCGGCGCATCCGCATGCGCCGAGTTCGCCGCAGGTGTTGGCAGAGCGCTACGGCGCCAGCGCAGAGATTGTCGCGTCCTGGATCGATGCCGGCTTGCCGATGGATGTGGCAGGGCTTGGTGATCCCTTCGCCGTTGCGAATTGGATTTCGTGGCACCGCTTGGCTGAGTGTCCGGTGCTTCGCCGCGCGTGGCGCGGGTATCTGCTCATTTTTGCGGGATTCCTGGGCGGTGAACGGCGCGTGCGCTCGATCCGGTGGCGACGACGGCAACGCATCTGTACGACCGATGAGACGAGTGCTTGGACCTGGCTCGTGCCCCGCCCGTGGCAAGGAGCGACGCAGACCGTGCTCGCCGATGATGGTCTGGCCGGTCGCGCGCTCCCCGCCGGAGCTTGTTGGCGGGTGGCCGGATCGGGGCTCGATGCGCGGCTGGTGCAGGGGCAGGTCGATCTGGCGATACAGCCGGTCATGGTCGCGGTCGACCCAGCGATCACGGCGATCGTGACCGATTTTGCGGCGACTTTCCGCTACGAGTATCGCCACCATGAGGTGGACGAAACCGTGCTTGGGCCGGAACGTGATCATGGCAGTTGTTTGGATGCCGCGCGCACGGTGGGCGTTCGATTACGCCAACGAGGGCATGACGCGCAGGTGGTTTCTGGCATCATTGCCCACGACACCTTCGCCAATCCCCATTTCTGGATCGAAGTCCGCCACACCGACGGCACCACGTTTCCCGTCGATCCCAGCCTGCCCGCCATCGCGCGCATGCTCGGAGCTGATTGGCGTGCCGTAGCCCAGGCCTACACCGGTGGCTGCGATGCACGCCGCGTGCGTCTGATGCCGACGCAATTGCCGACCGCCTTGGGCGGAGCGATCGGACAGATCACCCTTGCAGGTGGCGATGCGTGGCCGTGCCTGGATTGGGTGTGCGGCGAATGCGACGACCGCTTCGACGATCTCAGCGCGTGAGGCGCTTAAGGTCGAGGGCGCCCTTGAGCACTTCTTCTGCGATATAGCTGGAACGCACATAGGGTCCGCTGGCGACATACGCGAAGCCCGCTTCGCGGCCCCACTCCTGATAGCGCGCGAACTGCTCGGGACTGACGAAGCGGATGATGTCGTGATGCTTGAGGCTCGGGCGCAGATACTGTCCGATGGTCATGATGTCGACGTTGCTGCGGCGCAGATCGTCCATGATCCAGCGCACCTCGTCATCGGTTTCCCCGAGGCCAACCATGATGCCGGATTTGGTCCAAATCGACGAATCGGCGGATTTGACGTGAGCCAGCACATCAAGCGAGCGTTGGTAGCGCGCCTGCGGGCGCACGGTTGGATACAATCGACCGATGGTTTCCAGGTTGTGATTGAACACATCCGGCTTGGCGCGCACCACGGTGTCGATAGCCGCGCGGTTGCCGCGGAAGTCCGGCGTCAGCACCTCAATCAACGTACCGCTGCAACGAGCACGTACCGCCGTGATGGTGGCGGCGAAATGGCTGGCACCGCCATCGTCGAGGTCATCGCGATTGACCGAGGTGATCACCGCGAAATGCAGATCGAGCTCGGCAATGGCCTCGGCGAGACGCACCGGTTCGGTCGGGTCCAGCGCCGGCGGCGTCTTGGTGAAACCGACATCGCAGAAGGTGCAGGTGCGCGTACAATCATGGCCCATGAGCATGAAGGTGGCAGCCCGTTTCGACCAGCATTCCTGGCGATTGGGACAGGTGGCTTCTTCGCACACGGTGACTAGGCCATGTTTGCGCACGATTTCGTTGGTCGTCGCACTCTCTGCGTTCTCGGGCAGGCTGCGCTTGAACCAAGCCGGCAGACGGGGGCGCTCAGGACTGACGGGAACAACGGCCATGGCCGCATGGTGCGCGTGAATGCTCATTGATCCAGCGCCATCGCGTGGCGCAATGGCAGTCGGACCATTGCGTTCGCACCCGCTCACCATGGAATCCCGCCCATGCGCGACGAAGCCGAGATCAGAATCCGTTCCGGAAACGGGGGAGCAGGCGCGGTAACGTTCCGGCGCGAGAAGTATGTACCCTTCGGCGGTCCCGACGGCGGCGATGGCGGGAAGGGGGGCGATGTCATCCTGCGCGCCACCGTTCACCTCAACACGTTAGCGGTCTATTGGCGCAAGCGGCGCTGGTTTGCCGAACATGGCGCACCCGGTACCGGCAAAGGCGGCGAGGATTTGGTCCTTGAGGTTCCCTGTGGCACCATCGTGCGTCATCAGGAAACCGGCGAAATCCTGGCGGATCTGACCGAACATGGCCAAGAAGTCCTGCTCGCCCCCGGCGGTAAGGGCGGCGCCGGCAACACCCGCTTCAAGAGCGCTACCAACCAGGTGCCCCGTCAACATGGCCCGGGCGAGCCCGGCGTCGAACTCCCGCTCAAGCTCGATCTGAAGCTCATCGCTGACGTGGGCATCATTGGCTTTCCCAATGTCGGCAAGAGCACCCTGCTCTCACGTTTGTCCGCCGCCCGCCCTAAGATCGCCGACTATCCATTTACGACCCTGGAACCGCAACTGGGCGTGGTTCAGCGCGGCGAACGCACTCTAGTCCTGGCCGACATTCCCGGCCTGATCGAGGGCGCAGCCGAGGGTGTTGGCCTGGGCCATCAGTTCCTGCGTCATGTGGAGCGCTGTCCAGTACTGCTGCACCTCGTCGACGGCACCGACGCCGAGGTCGATGCCCTGGTTGAGCGCATTGGCGTGCTGGATCGTGAACTGGCCCGCTTCAGTCCGCTCTTGGCAGAAAAGCAGCAGTTGGTCGCCATTACCAAGGCCGACACCCAGATCGAACCGGACGAACTGTGCCAGCAACTGGCAGCGCGCATTGGCAGGGAAGTGCTGGCCATCTCGGGCGTGAGCGGCTACGGTATCGAGCGTCTCGAAAGCCGCCTGCTTGCACTCGTTTCTGAACGCCACGGATAACCTCCCATGACCATTCTCGATGTCCTTCGCGCCACCGTTCAGCTCCGCGCGTCGGATCTGTTCCTCAAGGTGGGGGGGCCGCCGCGGGTGCGCGTCGACGGCAACGTACGCCAGCTCGGTACCCAGGCGATGAGCAAGGAGGACATGAAAGAGGCCTTCCACGCCCTGGTCGACGAACACGCCCGCGCCATCTTCCAGAAGTACCACGAGGTCGACACCGCTTTCGAAGCTCCCGACGTCGGGCGCTTCCGTATCAACTGCTTCATGCAGCGCGGCAACATCGGTTTCGTGCTGCGCTTGGTGCAGTCGCACATTCCAGACTATCAGGACCTCGGCCTGCCGGTCGAAACCTTCGAACGCCTCGCCCTGATGCGCCGAGGCATGGTGCTGGTCACCGGCATCACCGGCTCGGGTAAGTCGACGACGCTCGCGTCGATGATTCAATACATGAACCGGAACACCAACCGGCACATCATCACCGTCGAAGATCCGATCGAATACGCCTACAGCGATGAACGCTGCTTGATCAATCAGCGCGAAGTCGGCATCGACACCCGCGATTTCAAGGCTGCGCTCAAGAACGCGATGCGCGAAGCGCCAGACGTCATTCTCATTGGTGAAATGCGTGACACCGAAACCGTGCAGGCCGCGATCGACGCTGCCGAAACCGGCCACTTGGTGCTCTCGACCCTGCACACCATCAATGCCCAGCAGACGATGGAACGCATCATCAACTTCTTCCCGCCCTATCAGCACAACCTCATTCGTATGCAGTTGTCGATGGTCATGCAGGGGGTGGTCAGCCAGCGTCTCGTGCCACGCACCAACGGTGCTGGTCGCGTGCCGGCGATGGAAGTCATGATCGCCACCCCGACCATCAAGCAGATGATCGAGGAAGGCCGTACGCCTGAGCTCTACGCCGCTATCCGCGACAGCCAGCACTTCGGCTGCGTGACCTTCAATCAGAGCCTCTATTCGCTGTTCGAAAGCGGCGCGATTTCGCGCGAAGACGCCCTCGCCACGTCGGACAACCCCGACGAAATGGAAATGCTCTTCCGCGGCATCCAGCGCGGCTCGCAGTCCTCGTTGCAACCGCAGCAGGGCTCGGCCAGCGGCCAGCACGCGCAGCGGCGCTAAAGTGAAAGGATAGTCTATCGACGCAGCGGCGGCAGGGGGGCGACATCGACCCCCTGCCCAGTTGCCGAGTCGACCGCGGTGCGCACGACCCAGGTGCCGGCAATGACGTCATGCAGGCAGCGGCGCTGCCGACCGAAGATCATCAATGGGTTGATGAAGACGCCAATCAGACTGAGGCCGGGGATCCACTGCGTCACGTGCATGATGCCGTAACGGAGACCAAATGTGGCGTGAAACGGCCGAATGCGGCCGTCCTCGCCAACGATGCGCCTGCCGAGCAGCAGTTTGCCAATGGTTTGGCCACGTGGCCAGCAGGTAGCCGTGGGCGATGAGGAATATCGCCATGGTAAGCACCATGGCGAGGATTTCGGCGCCTAAAATGAGGACAGGTGTCCGGCCTGAAGGCCGCTTCGCTGCGTACACCTGACCTCATTTAGCGT
>CAYQAQ010000003.1:0-24060 GCA_964415495.1 uncultured candidatus Brocadiaceae bacterium
CGACGAAATCGACGGCACGGTGATCGGTCACCGAATTGAATACCTGGATCTTGATGACGCCTCGCCCGAGCGCGGTGCCTGGGATCCGGCGATTGAACAGGCCAATGCCAGCCGCGCGATTCAGAACCCCAACGTGATGGCCTATATCGGCACCTACAATTCCGGCGCGGCCAAAGTGGTGATGGCCGATCTCAATCGCGCAGGCTTGGCTATGATCAGTCCGGCCAACACGGCGGTGGGCTTGACTAAAGCCGGGGCCGAGCCCGACGAACCCGCCAAGTACCGCCCGAGCGGCGAAGTGACCTACTTCCGTGTCGTCCCCGCCGATGACATCCAGGGTGCCCAAGGTGCGCATTGGGCCAAGGCGATGGGCATTCAGTCGGTCTACATTCTGCATGACCGTGAACTCTATGGTGAAGGCTTGGCCCGCGTGTTCCGGCGCACCGCCGAGGATATCGGCCTGACCGTCGCGGGCTACGAAGGTATGAACGCCCGTGACGCGAATTACCGGTCGTTGGTGGTAAAGATCAATGCGAGCAAAGCCGACTTGGTGTATTTCGGCGGCACCACCCAGACCAATGCGGGGCAGTTGGCCAAGGACCTCGTCGCGGGTGGCAGCACCGCCAAGCTGATGGTGCCCGATGGCTGTTACGAAACCGCCTTCATCGAAGCCGCTGGGGCCGATGCCCTCAATGGTCGCGCCTTCATCACCTTCGGTGGCCTGCCGCCTGACCAGCTCACGGGCAAGGGTGCTGAGTTCGTTGCCGCCTACGAAGCCAAGTATGGCCTGAAGCCGGAAGCCTACGCCATCTATGCCTATGAAGCGGCCAAGGTCACTATCGACGCGATCCGTCGCGCTGGCGTCAAGGATCGCGCCAAAATCGTTGAGGCTTTACGCGCGACGACAGATTTCAGTGGTGCCCTCGGCACCTGGAGCTTTGACGCCAACGGCGACACCACGCTGACCTTGCTTTCCGGTAACACCGTCACCGAAGGTGCATTCGCTTTTGTCACGCTGTTGGGCACGCCCGATGGCGAAGCCCTTGCGGGCACTGATGTCGGCAATCCGGTCACCCCGACGACCACCGTGGATGAGAAGCCGGGCAACACCCATCCAGTGACCATTGAGGAAGCTGCCCCCGCACCGATCGGACTGCTGGTGGTCGCGGGGGTCGTTGCTTTACTGGTCGTGATCCTCCTGCTGCGCAAGCCGCAGGGCTGAAGCGAGCGCTGGACTGCTGAGCGATACCCATGAGTTGGCTCGATGTAGTGCCTCAGATTCTGGTGATCGGCCTCGCCAACGGCATGGTCATCGCCTTGATCGCCTTGGGCTACACCATGGTCTACGGCATCATTGAGCTGATCAATTTCGCGCACGGCGATTTACTGATGCTCGGCTGTTTTTGTGCGTTGACCGGCGTAGCGATGGCAGGCCTGCCGGTGACGCCTGGGTCCACTCACGCCTGGATCGCCATTGCCGCACTGCTGATCATCGTGCCGGCATTCTGCGCGGCCTTAAATGGTGCGGTGGAACGCATCGTCTATCGACCGATTCGCCGGGGACCCAAACTGACCGCGCTGGTGTCCGCCATCGGCGTGTCCTTCATCTTCATCAACCTCGGCTTGTTCTGGAGCGGTCTGCCGCAATGGTTGCCCGCGGAATGGCTGGCGATGCTCGGCATCAACCCGGCACCGTTCGGGAGTTCAGCCGCCGGTTTCAAAAGCTTTCCCGCGCTGCTGCCCCCCGGCAATCTGCTGCCAGCCGGCAGTGCGGTGATGATCGGCGCCGCCGAGGTCATGGTCTTTCTGGTCACCCTACCTCTACTGGCGGGCCTGAGTTGGATGATCCAACGCACGCGCCTCGGTCGCGCCATGCGGGCAACGGCGCAAGACCCTATTGCCGCCCGTTTGATGGGCATCGACGTTGATCGGGTAATTGGCCAGACCTTCATCATTGGTGGCGCGCTGGCCGGTGTGGGTGCGGTGCTGTTTTGCCTGCGCGGCGATGCCATCCATTTCCAATTCACCGGATTTCGCGCCGGCATGGATGCTTTCACCGCGGCCGTGCTCGGTGGCATTGGCAGTCTGCCAGGTGCGGTGATCGGCGCGTTATGCATCGGCTTGGTGCGCGCGGCGAATGACATACTTGGGTCTGGCCAATGGACCAACGCGGTGGTGTTCGCGGTGTTAATCCTGCTCTTGGTCTTCCGCCCCGGCGGCTTGCTGGGCCGATCGACGCGGGAGAAAGTATGATGTGGGTATATCGCCGGGAGAGGCGAGCCCCTGTTCGCCTGGCCTTGGTTGCGGGTGGGTACGATGGTTTCGCTAGGAAGACGAAGGCGAGCTGGGGCTCGCCTCTCTCGGCGATGTTACGTGAAGGCGTGGGCGATCGTTTAGTCATGGTGATGACGAAACGATGCCTGCCATGAAAGCGTGGATGCGGGATTGGCGGGTATACGCAGTGATCCTCGCGGTGGCGTGGCCGGCGGTTGAACTGCTGTTACCGACGTCGCTGCATATCGGGTCGCTGCTCCCGAAAATTCTGGCCTTCGCTTTCTTAGCTTTGGGATTGAATATCGTGACCGGTTCGACCGGTTTACTGCACTTGGGCTCGGCGGCGTTTGTCGCCATCGGTGCGTACACCTTTGCCATCGCGACCACCCCGTCGTATCCGTTTCAACTGGGTTTCTGGCCGGGTTTGGCGTTGGCGGGTGCGGTCGGCACCCTGGCTGGGCTGATTCTGGGCCTGCCGACCACGCGGTTGCGCGGCGATTATCTGGCCATCGCCACCCTGGGTTTTGGCGAGATCGTGGTCGATTTATTGAAGAATCTCGACGGCATCACCAAGGGCACGCAAACTATTGGTGAGTTGCCGAAACCGTGGCTGGGCGTGTCGTTGCCGAGCATGGCGTCTTCTGCCACGGCCTGGATCTGGTGGTACTGGCTGTATCTCGGCCTGCTGGCAGTTGCCGTCATCGCCGTGGTCAGCGTCGAGCGCTCACGCATTGGCCGCGCCTGGATCGCCGTGCGCGAAGATGAACTCGCGGCAGGAGCGATGGGCGCCAACGTGGCTCGCGTGAAACTCGGGGCGTTCGCAATGGGTGCCTTGCTGTGCGCCATTGGCGGGGCGCTGTACGCCTGCCTCCTCGGCAACTCGAGCGATCCGACCAATTACGATTTCATTCTCTCGGTGATGGTGGTGTGCATGGTCATCCTCGGCGGTATGGGCTCGGTGACCGGTGTACTCGTCGGGGCGCTGGTCATCGGCGGCTTTAATGTCATCGTCATCGATAAGGTCTCGCAGTGGTTCGGCAGCGAGGGCGGCATGCTGACCTCGCTCACCAATTGGAAGTATTTCATCTTCGGTCTGGTGTTGGTCCTGATGATGCGCTTCCGTCCGGCGGGGCTGATTCCGGAACGGCGCCAGCGCGAGGCCCAACCATGACCGCGTTGCTGAGCATCGATGCGGTGACGCTGCGCTTCGGCGGCTTGACCGCCATCGATCAGGTCAGTTTCAACGTCGAACCGGGCAGCATCACCGCCGTGATCGGGCCCAATGGCGCTGGGAAAACCTCGCTGTTCAATACCATCACGGCGCAATATCAGCCGACTTCAGGCACGGTACGCTGGGAAGGTTGCGAGATTATCCAGACGTGGGACCGTCCAGATATCCTGCGCGTGGGTGCCATCGCCTTGGCTGGTGGCTTGGCCACCGCATTGGGCATCCACTGTGAAATCATCTGGGAGCGCATGCTCCAGGGTTGGACCATGGGCACCCCTTTCGCCTGGGATGCCGCCTTTGGGCGTGCCGTGCATGCCTTGCTCGACCATGGCACGCTGGCGTTCACCATCGGAACGGTGATCGCCGGCGCGGCGGCGTATCAGCATTGGCATGCCCAACGACGTACGCCAGCTCTGACGCATCGTCACGGTATCGCCCGCACCTTTCAGAATATCCGTTTATTCCGCCGCATGAGTTGCCTGGACAATCTGCTGATTCCACAAGATCCCACCGCCAGCTATGGATTGCTCGCCGCTGTGTTGCGCCTGCCCCGTCGCCAGCGCAGCGAAGCCGCCAGTGTCGCGCACGCGCAGGATTTACTCGCGCTAATGGGCTTATCGGAGGTCGCCGACGTAGTGGCGGGCAGTCTGCCCTATGGTGCGCAGCGCCGCTTGGAAATCGCCCGCGCGCTCGCCAGTCAACCGCGCTTGTTGCTGCTCGATGAACCTGCTGCGGGCATGAATGAATCCGAGAGCGCGGAGCTGATGGCGCTAATCCGAAAAATCCGTGATCGCGGCGTCACCGTCCTGTTGATCGAACACGACATGCACGTCGTCATGGGTATCAGCGAACACATCGTCGTGCTCGATCACGGAGTCAAGATCGCCGAAGGATCGCCCGCCGCTATCCGCCGCGATCCCGCGGTCATCGAAGCGTACCTCGGGGCCGACGATATCCCACCCGATCAGGACGCGACAGCGTGACCGCCCCCCTGCTGCGCATCAGCGGCATCACCGCCGGCTACGGTCCGATCGGCGTGCTCAAGGGCATCGATCTGGAAGTCGCTCCGGGCGAAATCGTGACCCTGATCGGTGCCAATGGCGCAGGCAAGACCACCACCTTGATGACCATTGCGGGTATCGTGCGGAAAACAGCGGGTACCGTCACCTTTGCCGATGAAGACATCACCACGGTCGCCGCCCACCTGCTACCAGCGCGTGGCCTGATCCAGGTCCCCGAAGGGCGCAAAATCTTTCCGCGTCTGACGGTGCTGGAAAATCTGCTCATGGGCGCATATCTGCGCCGCGATACCGACGGCATCGCCCACGATCTGGAACATATGTTCGCGTTGTTCCCGATCCTGCGTGAACGTCAGCATCAAAGCGGCGGCACCCTGTCCGGCGGGGAACAACAGATGTTGGCCATCGGCCGGGCACTGATGGCCAAACCCAAGCTGCTGCTGCTCGACGAGCCGTCGATGGGTATCGCACCCCTGCTGGTGCAGCGCATTTTCCACACCCTGCGCCAGCTCAATCAGAACGACGGGCTGGCCATGCTGCTGGTCGAACAAAACGCCCGTGTGGCCTTAGGCCTCGCGCATCGCGGCTACGTGCTGGAAACCGGCACCATCGCCATGAGCGAACCGTCGGCGGATCTGCTCGCCGATCCGCGCCTGCAAGCCGCCTATCTCGGTGGGTGATTGGGCTCGAGTCACAGGAGACGCAGAGACGCAGAGAATCAGCAGGAGGAGAGCTGGCTCTTTTCTTACTTCCCTCTTTTCTTCCCCTCTTTACTCCCCCTCGTTGTCTTCCTCCGCGTCTCTGTGTCTCCTGTGACCTGCGAATCTCACTCTGGCGCGAGAAAGCTCTCGATCAGACCGAGGTCGTTGCCGAATAGACCGGAGGCCAGCCATACGGCACCGGCGGCGAATACCAACGCGGTGAGCAGGCGCGAGGGACCGACTTCTTCCAGACGTGCGTCTCCCGGCATGCGGACAAGGCCGAGCAGGTAGATGGCAATCGCCGCGCAGGTCGCCGCCCACAGGGCGAACACCGTGTCGCGGCCGAAAATGCCCCAGCCCCAGATGGCGTCCGAGATATTGAGGAATTTCAGCGCCGCCGCGATCTCGATCAGCCCGCCGACAATTTTGAACTCGTTCATCCACGCGCCGGCTTTCGGAATGCGATGGAGCAATCCCGGCGACACCGCGAGCACAAAGAACGGAATGGCGATGGTCGCGCTGTACACACCCATGCCAATCACGGCGCGAATCCAGGCGTCAGCAGTGCCGCCCACAGCAGCAGCCGCGAGCACTGATCCCGCAAACGGCGCAGTGCACGCAAAAGCAGTGACGGCAAAGGTCAGACCCATGAGCAACGCACCGATGTAGCCAGCGCGCCCGCCACCAAGCGCGCTTTGCCAACGCGTCGGCACCTGCAGAATGAAATATCCGAGCAAGCTCGCACCCAGCACGATAAAGACGCCGGCGATGATCAGGTTCGTGATCGGATTGCCCGAGAGCTGCGACAGATTCAGCTTGAGCACCCCCGTCATCAACACACCGACCCCAACAAAACAGCCAATGATGCCCAAGCTGTAAAACAGCGCGAGCGGTGTCAGCCGATGGCCGGCAGCCGCCTGCTTCGCGAAAAAATTGACGGTGAAGGGAATCATCGGGTAGGTGCAGGGCATGACCAAGGTGAACAAACCACCAAGGACGGCCAAAACCAGAAAACCCACAATGGACGTGCCGGTGCCGACCAGTGATCCCGTTCCGCCCGTCGAAAATCCCAGGAAACGGGTCAGCACCTCGGTCTCTTTGGGTTCGAAGACCTCGTCCCAACGTTCTTCATGCTCGATGCCATCGACCGGTGGATCGAGGCGCACATAGAGCGGACGGTTGTAGGTCTGGAAGCGATCGATCTGCCACGCGGCTAACTCGGCGTGACGATCGGTGTCAATTTCAATCGCCAGCGCCGTGTTCCAGGCTTGCACCACGTCGGGCACACGCAGCACCGTCCGCGCCATTTGCTGGCACACCGTGCACGATGGTCCGGTGAAATCGAGGATGACGCGCCGGCCAGATGCATGCGCTGCGGCAATCATGGCATCGACCTCAGCCACGCTCTTGGGGTGGGTAAAGGTAATGCGGTCGCCACCTTCGCGCAGCTCGGTGAATCGACGGTCGAGGTCGCTGGTGAGACTGCGCCGCAACCCGGCGATCTCCTCGCGCACCACGGTGCGAACCGCTTCAGGATCGACCGCCGCCGCAACGGGTGTACTGCGCGGATGGGTGGGCAGGGTGATCTCGATGGGCTTGCGGTCGACCGGCCGCTTACAGATCTCGGTCGTACAGGCCATGTAGGTGAACAGCAGGGTCACCGGTGCCGATCCGTCGACCGGACCATCTGGCAGCAGAATCGACTGACGGACCGTGATTGGACCGTCGGGATAAACCAGCAAGTCGTACAACAAATGCGTCGGCTGATCAGCCGTCGCTGGCCCAGCCAGTGTCGCCGGGCTGCCCGGGGCGAACTCCATGCGGGTCGGCTTGCCGCCTTCGTCACCGCTCAGGTTCATGTCGTAGAGGTGCAGGCCCTCATTCTGGTCGGGCAGGAAGTGGCCGACCAGAACGGCGCGCTCGCCGTCGATGTCCTCAACCGTGACCGTCACCGTGACGGAATGTTCGGAAAACGTGGCCAAAGGTTCACTGGCAGAGGCCAATGTGGCCAACAGAAGCAGGGCAAGATGACGCATGAGGTACCTGGGAAACGGCCAATGGCCCGATGTGTTTGCGACCGTTCCAGCTTCAGAAAGCCCGGGCGGGCGCAACCCACCCTGGGGCTGGCCTCCGACACGGTCCCATCTACCATGCCGCGCCCGGCCGTGCTGGCCCTATCGGAAGCCCCTCATGCAACGCACCCATACCTGCGGCGCCCTGCGCGCTGACCACATCGGATCGACCGTCACTCTCAGCGGCTGGGTGCAGAATCGGCGCGACCATGGCGGCGTTATCTTCATCGATCTGCGCGACCGTTGGGGCCTGACTCAGATCACCTTCGATCCCGACATCTGCGGCGCTGCCACGCATGAACTCGCTAACCGCATTCGCAGCGAATGGGTGCTCCAAGTCGTCGGCGACGTGCGCTGCCGCGGCGAGCGCACCAACCCCAACTTGGCCACCGGCGCGATCGAAGTCTTCATCAGCGAGCTCACGGTGCTCAACAAAGCCGAGACGCCGCCATTCGAGATCGACGAACACAGCAAGGTCGGCGAAGAGGCCCGTCTGAAGGCACGCTTCCTCGATCTGCGTCGCCCGTCGATGCAGCGCAATCTGATGCTGCGTCACCGCGCGACCAAAGTGGTGCGCGACTATTTCGATGCCAACGAGTTCATCGAAATCGAAACCCCCACCTTCGCCAAGTACACCCCCGGCGGCGCGCGCAACTTTTTGGTGCCGTCTCGCATGCACCAGGGCATGTTCTACGCCATGGCGGAATCGCCGCAGTTGTTCAAGCAGCTCTTGATGGTCTCCGGTTTCGATCGCTACGTCCAGATCGCGCGGTGTTATCGCGATGAAGATCTGCGCAACGATCGTCAGCCCGAATTCACCCAGATCGACTTGGAGATGTCCTTCGTCGACATGGACGACGTCATGGCCATCGGCGAAGGCATGGCGCGCACGCTGTGGAAGCAGGCGATGGGCGTCGATATTCCGCCGATCCGGCGCATGACCTGGGACGAAGGCATGCTTAAGTACGGCTCGGACAAGCCTGATTTGCGCTATGGCATGGAAATCGTCGAGCTCACTGATTGGGCACCAACCTCGGGCTTCTCAGTATTCCAGAATGCCGTCGCTGCGGGCGGCGCGTGCCGCGCGATCAATGCCAAGGCGGCAACCGAATTGTTGTCGCGCCGCACGCTCGACCAATTGACCGAGTTCGTCAAAGGCCTCGGCGCCAAGGGCCTGGCGTGGATCAAGATCGGTGCCGATCCGAGCAAAGCCGAAGATTGGCAAGGCCCCGCGGCCAAGAACATCACCGCGGAAGCTCGTGTCGAACTCGCCAAGCGCCTCGACGTTGGCCCTGGCGATGTGCTGTTCTTCGCGGCCGATACGGTCAAGAACGTGTGCTCGCACCTCGGTGCCGTACGCGTCGAATTGGGCGTCAACCGGCTCAAGCTGGTGCGCGACGACCAGTGGGAGTTCCTGTGGCTGCACTCGGCGCCACTGTTCGAGTACAGCGACGAACAGCAGGCCTGGGTTGCGAACCATCACCCCTTCACCGCGCCTTATGCCGAGCACGTCGACAAGCTGCTCAGCGACCCCGGCGTGGTGCGCTCGAAGAGCTACGATCTCGTACTGAACGGCAACGAAGTCGGCGGCGGATCGATTCGTATCCACGACGCCGAAACCCAGAGCAAAGTCTTTGCCGCCCTCGGCATCTCACCCGAGGACGCCCAGAAGAAGTTCGCCTTCTTGCTGCATGCCTTGGGCTATGGCGCGCCACCGCATGGCGGCATGGCCTTCGGCCTCGACCGCCTGATCATGCTGATGACGCACGCCGATTCGATCCGCGACGTCATCGCCTTCCCAAAGAACCAGCGCGGCCGCGACGAGATGCTCGACTGCCCAACGCCGGTCTCGGAACGTCAGCTCAAGGAGCTGGCGCTGGTCACCGCCGCCGCCGCGAAGTAATAAGCGGAACTCCGACCCGCAGTCACAGGAGACGCAGAGACACGGAGATGCGCAGAGGATCATGCGCACCGTGTCTCAGTCATTCGACTCCGGTCTCCCCCTCCGCGTCTCTGCGCCTCCTGTGACTGCGGGATGCAGAAGATGTAGGTAGATAAGGACCCATAACTCATGCAGCATTTGCGCATAGATTGCTCTACCTGATCGGTTTCTGACCATGTCCCATCCCCTGCTCGACCTGCTTGATGCCCTCACTGAAGCCCGCGTAGCCAATCCGCAGCTGCGCGCGTCGGTGCTCGCAGCACTGCGCTTAGCGCACGGCAGCAACCTGCTACGCGCGGGGCGGCTGCACACCCTGCGCCTCGATGGCGAGGAACGGGCGATCATCACCCATGGCGATCCTTCGCTGACCGAGGACGAGGACCAAGCGCTGGTCGCGCGCGCCCGCGACGACCACGCCAAGGTCGTCGCGGGCGAAGTCCAGGCCATCCCTCTCGGCAAGGGCAAGCGCATCTATGGCGTGCTCATTCTCGAGCAGGCGCGACCGGACGTGACCTCGTTCCTGAGCGATCTCTTCCTGCAATGGTCGGCGATGGCCGAGTACCTGCGGCTGGAGAAGGAAGAACTGATCGACGAGAACTACCAGTTGCGGGAAGAGATCCGCATCCAGTTCTCCGAGAGCAACATCATCGGTATCTCCGGTTCGTTCCGGCGCGTGATCGAAAGCGCGGTCAAGGTGTCGGCATCATCGGCCACCGTGCTCATCCACGGCGAGACCGGTACCGGCAAAGAATTGGTCGCGCGCTTGATCCATGAGCATTCGCCGCGCGCCAACGGCCCCTTTGTTCCGGTCAACTGCGGCGCGCTTTCGGAAAGCCTGCTCGAATCCGAACTCTTCGGTCACGTCAAAGGAGCCTTCACCGGCGCCACCACCGATCGCAAGGGCCGCTTCGAAGCGGCCAACACCGGCACCATCTTTCTTGATGAAATCGGCGAAGTCAGCCAGGCCATGCAGGTGCGCCTGCTACGCGTGCTGCAGGAGATGGAAGTCGAGCGCGTCGGTGACAACAAGACGCGAAAATTGGACGTACGCGTGGTCGCAGCGACCAACCGCAACTTGGAAGAAGAAGTCCAAAAGGGCACTTTCCGTGCGGACCTCTATTACCGCCTGAACGTGGTCTACTTGCAGATCCCGCCGCTGCGCAGCCGCCACGAGGACATCCCGCATCTGGTCGAGCACTTCCTCGGCATCTACTGCCAGCGCAACGTCAAGTTCATTGAATCGATTCAGCGCGAGGTCCTCGAGACCCTGACCAAGTATCCGTGGCCCGGCAATGTGCGCGAGCTGGAGAACTGCATCGAAAAAATGGTGGTCATGGCTCCAGGCAAGGAGCTGACCCTCGATCTGCTGCCGATGGCGGTCATGGCCTTCGATCCGCACCAGGAAGGCGACAAGGCTCAAGGCCTTGCCAGTTTTGAAGCGCGACTGAAAGCCTATATGCAGAGCGAAACCTTGGGTTGCATCGAACGCGGCGGCACTGACCTGTATCACGTCGTGCGCACCAAGTGGGAGCGCTACCTCTTCGAATCAGTGCTGGCCGCGACCAGGAACAACAAGTCCAAAGCCGCGGAATTACTCGGCATTACCCGCAATACGCTCAATCAGCGCCTCGGCGAACTGTCGAAGACCGTGCGTGAGTGGGCGATCGAATAAAGACGGTTCCGTTTCCAAGTCACAGGAGACGCGGAGACGCGGAGAAAGACAGAGAGTTGGCATAAGGCTGCGCCTCCTGTCGACTCTTGCGGATTCTCCGTGTCTCTGCGTCTCCTGTGACTGCGAATTCGCTAGATGAGCTCGGTAACAGCTGCGAGCACCTCGTCCACGTGGCCCTTCACGCGCACGCCGCGCCATTCGCGCAGGATGCTGCCGTCGGCGCCGACGAGGAAGGTCGAGCGGATGATGCCCTGCACTGGTTTGCCGTACATCTGCTTTTCGCCCCAGACCTTGAGTTTCTCAGCGTAGGCGTGGCCTTCGTCGCTGAGCAGCACAAAGGGCAGCTTTTCCTTGGCGATGAACTTCTCGTGACTCTTCAGCGTATCGGGGCTGACGCCGAAGACCGGCACGCCGGCTTTCTTGAGTCGCGCGAAGTTGTTGCGGAAATCACACGCTTCGATGGTGCAACCCGGCGTCGCATCGCGCGGGTAGAAGTAGAGGATGAAGGGGCTGCCTTTGAGTTCCTTCGACGACCAGGTTTTGCCGTCGGAGCCAGGCAGTGCGAACGCGGGGAGTTTGGCCATGGGCGTATCGTGGGCCACGTCGTGACGTTGCGAGTCCTGCTTGCCCTCGGGCTGTACGGGGGTCCACTAGGCGCGGAGGAACCGGATGCTCACCAGCAGCTTCATCTTCGCCAAGGGTCTCAACGAGGAACAGGAACGCGCGCTGTGGGCGCGCGGCGTCGTCAGCTGGGACATCCTGCGCAGCCAGCTCGGCGAAGCGGTCGAAGTGCTCGGCAATTCCCGAGCGCAGAAGCTGGTCGAAGCCGTCCATGAAGCCGATCAAGCCCGCCAGCGTGGTGACTCGGCGTGGTTCAAGGCCAATTGGCCCGAACGTGAATCATGGCGCTTGTGGCGGGGCTACTGCGAACCGCACCAAGCGGCCTTGGTCGACATCGAAACCACCGGCCTGACGCCGGGCTACGATCAGATCACGGTCATCGGCTTGGCCGACTGCGCCCGCGCACGCGTCTTCGTGGCGGGTATTCCGCAGCAGGGCGATGAGACCATCGCTCGCTTCACTGAGGCCATGCGCGAGTACCGCCTGCTGGTGACCTTCAACGGCTCCAACTTCGACGTGCCCTTCATCGAAAAGCAGTTTCGCGACACCTCTTTCCGCTTCGATATGCCGCACCTCGATCTGATTTTTCCCGCCCGTAGCTTAGGCTTGAGCGGCGGTCTGAAAGACATGGAAAAGCACCTCGGCATTGCCCGCGAACAGGACATCAAGGAGATGCGGGGCCAGGAAGCGATCACCTTGTGGGGTGCGTGGCGCAACGGTGATCTCGCCGCCTACAAGCGGCTCACCGCCTACTGCAAAGCCGACTGCGTCAACTTGACCGCCTTTTGCGATGCCGTTTACACCCGCAAATGGGATACGATCTTCACTCAGCACGCGCGACAGATTGATTTTGCGAAGGTGAAGGGCGAGCAGTTGACGTTGTTTTAACGGTTTTTGCGTCCTTTCTTGTCCCGGGTCCGTTTCGCTCGTCCTGCGTCCTGCGTTGCCTTTGCGATGCCATAGGGACTGGTAATGGATCTTAGCCTCGCTGTCAGACGATACTGTTTGGGGATGTCTGCTTTTGGACAGCGGACCATGTATCAGGCATCCTCCCTGGCAAACCGGACGCAGGACACAGGACGCAGGACGCAAGCTCCCAGGACTGAACCCCATGTCAGCCACCATTCGCTTCATCGCCGGCTCACGCAAGGGCTGCCCGGTCATGATCTAGGCAAGGCAGCCGCAACGGTTGGGGCGCGATCCGCAGTGCGAATTGCCGCTCGATGAGGGCAATGTCAGCCGGCAACATGCGCAGCTACGCTATGATGGGAGCACGTGGTCGGCGCTCTATCAGCCTGGGTCTGCTTTAAGCGGCGGTCTCGGGTAAAGGCATCCCCGCGGCTTTGGTGGTGAGCATGCTCAAGGGGTTCTGCAAGACGCTCCATCCCGCAGGGGCTGACGCCGTATCGCTTCCTCCTGGCCTTGAATCATCTCTTCCAAGGCGAATTGCCCGGCAGTATGTTTTTCACCGATATTCTGGCGCGTATCGAAGGAGAGATCTTGCGGTGATGCAACGTGGGACATCCTCCCGGCCTGGTCATCCGCAGCGACGGTCGCATCGATGAACTCACGCCGACCCCGGGCATGCTGGGTTTATGGCCGGATGAATTGCTGCTCAAGAAAGCCAGTGCAGGCAGCATGCCATTTCTGCCTAGCGATCGCCTGATGCTGTACACCGATGGTCTCAATGAGGCGATGGATAATGATCAGCAGTTACTTGGTTTGGAACGCGTCGTCGCCAGTCTGACGGCGACCCGGCGGCGCCCGGTCGAGCAGGCGCTCGCGGCGCTGCTCGACGCTGCTGCTGCGCATCGGCAAGGCGCTCCGCTGGAAGATGACATCACGCTCGTTCTTGGCGATCGCTGACGGGGCGGTCAGCCCGGATCGACGGCTACCCGCACGATATCGACGGCCTTGGGATCCGTGCCGCGCGGTACGATGGAACCATCGGGACGAACCTGGAACAAGGACGGTTGGAAGTGCGCAACCCAATGGGCAGCAAGGTCGGCCGGCAGGTCATGGACACGGCCTGCCTTGTGCCAGAGCAGGTGCCGCCCATCGCTGGTGGTCAGACAGATGCGGCGCCGCACGTCACTCATGGCGGGCATGATGCCGATCGGCGACACCGGGAAAGCGTTGGCCCTCTGCGGACGTCAGCTACCCTACCGTGCATGCAACGCTTGGTCCCCACTGCCCTGCTCCTCTGTTTGGTCCCGGTCGCCGCTGCGCAAAGCGTGATGGCCATCGGTTACGGCGTGCAACACCGCTATGACGATAGCGTACGGAAACTGACACAAAATGGTGAGTTCAAACCACTCGACGGTGGCCACCACGTCATGCTCGGCTTTTCCGCGCCGGAACGGGCCTTCATCGGTTGGCCATGGTTCGATATGGAATGGAGCCGCAACAGCGGCGAGGGCACCCGTCTGGACACCATCGGAGTCACCTACGTCGAACGCGTCCCCCTGTGGATGTTCTGGCTCGGCGGCGGGGTCGGCTCTGCCTATCACGACGTACGCATTAACACCGATTCTGGCGTGATCCGCGATGACAAGTGGCGATTCGCCGCCAAAGCGGTGGTGGGTGCCGACCTGTTCAAACCGCTCTATGTCGAAGCGGCTTACTTGTATGGTGGCAGCGCCGGTGGCGTCAAGATGGACTACGTCACCCTGGATATCGGCATCCGCTTCTGACTTCTCGCGGCGCGCAGGGTCACCACACTGCCAACCATGGGCCAACCGTCGGGCTTCGATCAACGTGATGATGTCAGCGACCGCGCCCTTCGGCCCCGGCGTTTAGCCGAGTTCACCGGCCAAGAGCCCGTTACCCGTAATCTGAGCGTCGCCATTACCGCGGCGCGCCAGCGCAAAGAACAACTCGATCACGTGCTGCTCTCGGGCCCGCCCGGTCTCGGCAAGACGACGCTGGCTCACATCATGGCAGCCGAGATGGAGGCCGAGATCAAGGAAACGTCGGCACCGCTGCTGGAAAAACCTGGTGATCTCGCGGGGATTCTCAGCGCATTGCGGCCGGGCTCGGTGCTGTTCATCGATGAGATCCACGGCCTCAAGCGCGTGATCGAAGAATATCTCTATTCGGCGATGGAAGACTTCCGCATCACCATCCAACTGGGCGACGGGGCCACCACCCAGGCGCTGACGCTGAATCTGGCGCCGTTCACACTGGTCGGCGCGACCACGCGCGAAGGGTCGCTGAGTGCGCCATTCCGCTCACGCTTCGGCATTCGCGAACGCTTGGATCTCTACCAACCGGATGAGCTGACACGCATTCTGTCGCGCACCGCCACCCTGATCGATGTCGAAGCCGATTACGATGGCTTGGCCATGATCGCTGGCCGTAGCCGCGGTACGGCGCGCTATGCCAACAACCATCTGCGCCGCATCCGTGACCTCGCCCAGGTCAAATATGGCAACCGCATCAACGTCGCGGTCGCCAGCGAGGGTCTGCTCATGCTCGGCGTCGATGCCGCCGGGTTGACCGAACTCGATCGCCGCCTGCTGCGCTGCCTGGCCGACCAAGGCCGACCGGTTGGACTGAAAACCCTGGCCATCACGGTGGGCGAAGAAGAGGGCACCATTGAAGACATCTACGAGCCCTACCTGATCCAGATCGGGTTGATCACCAAGACGCCCTCGGGCCGCCTACTGACCGGCAAAGGGTATGCCCATCTCGGCCTTCCCGCACCGGGTCGGGCGGATGGGCAAGCAACGCTTTTTTGATCCATCGGCCGCAATGAACAGGAGACGCGGAGAGGATGCAGGAGGAGCGAAGACGTGGAACGGTTGCGCCCTCGTCTCGTCTCTGCGTATCTCGGTGTCTCCGGTGACCTGCGGAATTGGCCTGATCCTCGCTTAAGTCACGTAAGGCGGGGTGCTAGGCCGCTCCCACGATGAGGACCGCTACAGCCGTGTCGAATGCCACCCCACCCGTGCGGACGCCCAGTGCTGCCGATTTGGTCGCGATGCTCTCGGACGAGATTACGCCGCCGCCGCCCAAGCCGGTCATCGCCCTGCCGCGACCGCGCTGGTGGCTGCGGGTGATCGTGCTCGGCACGGTGGCGTTGCTGGCGTGTTTCGCCGCCGGCGTGATGGTAGCCGCGTCGGCCATCGAGCGCCTTGCTGAGCGGCTGATCGCTGCCGAGCGCGTCGCGGTACGACCGGTGCTGCCACCGGCACCGCCGGCGGAAATTCTGCTCGATCCGCAGACCTATGCGCACGTACGGGCGCAACGTCCAGATGATGGTATCCGCTTGGCCTTAGCTCGGGTCACATTGCTGCGCCAGCACGGACGCCTCCACGATGCGATCACGACCTGCGCCGAGGCCGCCACAGCGGTCGCAGACGCGCATCTGCTCGTCACCTGGGCTGAGTTGCACTATGAACTCGGCGAAGCCGAAGCCGCCCAGCAGCGCCTGGATGCGGTGATTGGTTTGCCCGTACCGGAACACGTCGTGATCCGCATGGCGGTTCTGGCGGGACGCCTGGCGTTGGGTTCCACCTTCGTCGAAGCCCACTGAACGCCTTGGAGCGTTTACAGCACGTTTTCGGATGGAATCAATTCGCGCAGGCGCTGCATGGCTTTGGCTTCCAGCTGGCGCACCCGCTCCCGAGTGAGGCTGAAGACTATGCCGATTTCTTCCAAGGTCATCACCGGATGATCGTCGAGGCCATAACGATAGCGCAGAATTTCGGCTTCGCGTTCGGGCAGCAGACTCAGACGCGATTGCAGGATGACCACATTTTCACGGATCTGCAGCTCGAAATCGGGCGATGGAACCTGGTGATCTTCGAAGAATCCGGACAGTTCGGCAACGTCATCGACGCCGAGGTTGCCACCGTTCAGGCGAGCAGTGTCCATGATACGCTTGATGAGCTTGATGTTTTCGCTGGGCAGACGTAAGGCGCGCACGATCTCTTCGACATCGGTGACGCCCGGCTTTTCGCGGTTGAACTTCTTCCACCGCGACACCAATTCGGCCATATAGGCTGGCACGCGAATGTTGCGCACTTTTTCGAGGAGCGCACGGCGGATGGACTGCTTGATCCAATGCACGGCGTAGGTCGAGAAGCGGCAGCCCATATCGGGATCGAAGCGTTCGACGGCACGCATCAGACCGATGTTGCCCTCTTCGACGACATCAAGGATCTGCAGGCCCTGACTCTCATACTGCCGGGCCACCGACACTACGAGGCGCAGATTGCACTGGATCATCTCGTGGCGGGCAGATTTATCGCCGGCACGAATGCGACGCGTAACGACCTGCTCTTGTTCCCGGGTCAAAACCGGGAAACAGGAAATGTCATGCAGGTACATGTCGAGAAGTGCATCGCGTGCCATCAGGGAACTCGACTCCGGTTGAGCATTTAACGGAGGAGAATCGGTTGTGCAAGACTGCGAGAACAAGGTTCCCAGTGTTGTCGTAGCACCTTGCGCCGATAATTCAGCCTAATCGTTTCAACCAGTGCCGACGGCCAGCCCTTCCAAGACCAGACGCGGTTGGATATTGAGGCCAAGATCGCGCAAGGCGCGGCTGATGCGCTCGATGGCATCAGCTGCCGCGGGCCCCTGCGGCCCGGGCAATTCACGCCGATAGGCCTGCTGGGTGGCCAAAAGCCAGCGGCGCATGACCCGGCGAGCTTCGCCCAACCCCCCATCGCGATTCGGTAAACCCTGGACCAAGTCCGCGAGCACACGCCCATCAAGCCCCTCATCAATCAAGTGCCGGAGACCTGCAAGGGGAGGGACTTCGATATCGGTCGCCCACAGCCCACGATGGCTGCCAGCGCTGGTGGCAGCACGCCGTGCCGCTTCGGCAGCAGGCACGCCACCGCGCACCAGGACACGTTCAACCTCACTGACCGTCAGCGGCTGCAAGCGATAGCATTGGGTGCGCGAACGGATGGTCGCCATCACGCCTGCGGCTGCCGCAGCGGTCAGAATAAAGTGCACGGCGGCCGGTGGTTCTTCGAGCGCTTTAAGCAAGGCATTGGCCATGGTCGCCTGCCCTCGCTGGAGTCGTTCCACCACCGGGAGCAAAAACACGCGGCGACGACCGATGAGCGGACTTTCCCACGCGCGAACCTCAATCAATTCGCGCACTGCCTGCGCGTTGAGCTGCGCACGGGCTGCTTCAGCGACCTCGGGATCGGGATGCTCGTCGTCGCTGTCATGCGGCAACGCCACCAGATCGGGATGATTGCCCGCTGCGACCAGAGCGCAGCTGTGGCACCTGCCGCAGGCGTCGCCCTCGACGGGAGTTGGACACAGCAAAGCCGCGGCCAAGGCGCGCGACAAGGTGCGCCGCCCGCACCCGGGCTGCCCGTCCAGCAATATCGACGCCGGCACCCGCTCACGCGCGACCAGTCGGCGGAGCAGCCGCACCAGACCATCCTGGCCAAGGACGTTGCCCAGCTGCGGAACTGCGTTCACTTGAGCCAGAGCTCGCCGGGTTTGGGTAGTTGGTCGCTCCACACCACCGTGTTGTTGGCCAAGTAGGCCGGATACCTGCGCCCCTTGGCGGTGGGAATGGGCTGGACACCAGCCACCAAAATGGTGCGCGGTGCCGGGTCTGCCTTGGGCTGCACATACGCATAGGCGGCACCGGTCGCGGGACAGTGGAATCGGTTCACGCGATTGCGATCGCTGACCACATCGCGCATCCACAAATCGCCGATGCTCTCCGGCCATTCTCCCAAGCGCCGGTGAAACAGCAGAACGCCTTTGCCGATCATGTCCAACACCAGCGCCGAGTCAGTGTCGGTCGCGCCGGTAGCGGGACGCCAATGGGGATTCACGTATTCCAGGGTACCCAAACCTTCGAAGATGATGGCATTGAGCAAGCCGGCGTCGGCACCAGCCGGTTTGCCGGGATGGTTGGGATGACGCGCGCGCAGCGTGGCGATATGGTTATCGGCGATCCAGCCCAGTTGGACGAGGTATGGTGCCGACGGTCCAGGAAAGCGCCTTTCCGTGCGAATGTCGTCACGCAGTTTGGGTTGCGTCTCGGGCAACAGCGCCAAGCACAGATACCAATCGAGGGCCGCTTCGGTGCGACCAGCACGGCGCAGTGATTCCGCCGTCGCCAACAGCACTTCAGGCAGGCGCGAACGCGTGAATTCTTCTTGAGCAACGGCGTTGCGGAAATGGCTCGATGCGGTGTCGAGAAAGTCGCGATAGGTGATTTCCATCCGCCGCAAAGACCGCACCAAAGCACGATGGAAATCCAACCCATCGCTGTTGTCTCTGTTGGCTTCGAAACGCTTGTTCAAGGCTTCGCCAATGGCCGCACAGGCGTCGACATCACCGCGGCGCATTTCAAAGCCAAATAACACTTGGCCAGCGACAAAAGCACCCGCGTGGGTGAGACGACTCCGGTGGAAGATGTTATGATAGACACCGTGCCATTTTTCGAACGAGAACGATTCACCATCCTTGATTTGGCGAACCACCAGCGCGTTGACTTCTTCCATGCCACCGGCTAAGCGCGGATCGGTGATGGGCAATTGGGCCCGCGTGCGCAGCGCCCAAGCGCCATTGAGCGCGAGTTTGGCGAGCACCGCCGGTCGCGCCGCTCGCTGGCTATAGCATTCGATGGCGAGCGTGAACCGCTTCTCAACCTGGATCGAATCTTGGGACATGACGAAATCAGCGCGTTCGGGCGGCATCTGGCCTTGCGCTGCCGCCAACTGCTTGGCGCGATTGAAGGCCGTCGTCCAGTCCGCCTTGAACTCGGCGTTGAATTGCCGTTGAACCCACTGCTTGAAATCATTCGACAGCGGTTGCATAAAGCGGCCATTACGATCATCCCATTCGACCGCAAGGGCTGAGAAGTACGACGTGGGATCGGTCACCACGTAGCGTTCGTATTCACCGAGATTGGTGGTGTGCCGGCAGCCATCGTCATCGCTGCCCATGTTGGCAAGCACGCCCTCCGAACGGGTGGCACTTTGCGACAAGGGGGTGGTCACCGCACGAAACCTTTTGCCGGTGATCGGGGAGATCAGCTCCAGCTCACGCACCTGCATGGCGGACACCGTGGAGATGGCCACCAAGGCGATAAGGACACTACGAAGAATCGGCAACATGTGGCACTCCCGTTCAATGAACACGCGCCACAGCGTGGGACGCTCCGGCGCGCGGCAAGACGGATCGCAGGTCACCGTGGACACGCGGGTCATTCGGTGGCGGACCACCGATCTGGATCAGGAGTTCGGGCAGGCGGGCATGCCGCTGCCGTGTCCCATCAACCGACGGCAACGACCTCGACGACGGTCTGCTCGGAACGATGGCCGTTGCGCTTACCGCTGTGCTTGCGGCGCTTGTACTTGGCCACGATCAGCTTGTCGCCACGGGTGTGCGAGACGACCTTCAGGGTCGCGGTGGCTCCGGCCACGTAGGGCGAGCCAACCTTGACCGTACCGCCGTCAGCAACCAGGAGGACCTGGGCGTCGATGGTGGCACCGACGTCAGCGGCGGTGCGGTCGAGCACGAGACGGTCGCCGGGGGCGGCGCGATACTGGCGGCCACGGTCGGAAATGATGGCGTACATGCGAAACTCCAGATTCAGTCCGTGTAAGGACTTACGTTGATACCGTCAGCGCCGGCGGCGGCGACCCCGGGTTGAGCGGGCGCGGATGTTAGCGGCACGTTCAGCCGTAGCAAGGGCACTCGTGGCGGAAATCGGCCGCGCGCTGGCGACTGCCACAGGTCGACTCGGGCTGAAGAGCAAGCGGCGCAAGACGGCTGCTTCGTCCCATACCGTCGCGGGACTCGTGACGATTGAGCTGGCAATCGGCTGGGGAGCTGCCGGCGTGCGTGCGTCGTCGAATGCAGTGGCGGGCTGACGCTGGATCTCGGCCTCGGCCAGTTCGCGCTCGATCTGCTCGGGCTTCATCTTCGCCAGCTCCTTCGCCTGGGCGAGGGCCTTGGCGCGCTCGACGAAGAGCGAGGCGAGCAGGCTCGGACGCACGGGGTCAGACTTGCTGCGGCCGCCTTCGCGCCCACTGCCGCCCTTCTTTGCCGTCGGCACCAAGCGGTGCTCGCGCGCCTTCATGAGGATGTCGCCGGTGACGACAATGCGGGTCTCATACTGGTCTTCGAGCTCGCTCAACTCGCGGTGGCGCGCATTGAGCAACCCCGTGGCCAGATCCACCGGCACCACGACTTCCAGGCGCGACAGGCCGCGACCCGACACCGACGCGCGGATCGCGCGCATGGCGTCGATCTCAAAGGCATCGGCGGTCTTGATCGATCCCGTGCCGACGCAGTAAGGGCATTCCGACGACGACGCCATGATGTGGCTGGGGCGCGTGCGCTGGCGCGTCAACTCGACCAAACCAAAGCGCGTCATCGGCGCGACTTGGATCTTGGCCTTGTCACTGACCAAGGCGCGCCGCAGGGCGACCTGAACCAGACGCTGATGCTCACGGCTCTCCATGTCGATGAAGTCGATAATGATCAAGCCGCCGAGATCGCGCAGCACCAGCTGCTCGGCGATGCCGTTCACGGCCTCTAGATTGGTGGTCAACGCCGTGGTTTCGACGTCGCCAGCGCCGCGATTGCGCGCCGAATTGACATCGATCGACACCAGCGCTTCGGTTTGCTCAATGACGATAGTGCCACCCGAGGGCAACTGCACTTTGCGATCAGTCACCTGAGCGAGGCGCTCTTCCAAGCCGTACCAGCTGAACACCGGCAGCGATTCCTGATGCAGGCGGATCTTGGTCGACAATTCGGGCAGAAAAACCTGGGCAAACGCGCGTGCTTCGTCGTAAAGGCGCTCCTGGTCAATAATGATGGCATCGACGTCATTGGCCGCGAGATCGCGCAGTGTGCGCACCACCACATCGGCCTCCTGATAGAGGCAGACCGGTGCGCGTGAGCGCTTGCTGCGGCTATCGACTTCCTCCCACAAACGTGTGAGGAATTCGTAGTCGAGGCGGATCTCGTCGTCGTCGCGGTCGGCACCCGCGGTGCGCACGATGAAGCCGAAGCCCTCGGGCGGCGTGAAGGTCGCCAGCAAACCCTTGAGGCGCTTGCGCACCGTCAGGTCCTCGATGCGTTTGGAGACGCCCTTGATCTGGGTCGCACTCATCAGCACCAGATAGCGGCCTGGCAGGCTGAGATAGGTGCTGACGCAGGGACCCTTGTCCTTGATCGCCTCTTTGGTGATCTGGACCAGTAGTTCCTGGCCTGGCTGCAGCACCTTTTCGATGCGCGCATTGTCTCCCTGATTGTGCTGAACCTCATCGATATGGATGAAGCCGTTTTTGCCTGACCCCAGGTCGAGAAAGGCCGCATCGAGTGAGGGCTCGACGTTAGCGACCCGCGCCTTGTAGATGTTGCCGAGATGCTGGACGTCGCCGGTGCGTTCGTGGCTGAGATGCTCAAGGCGGCCGTCGCGGATCACCGCAACGCGCAGCTCCTGCTCATCAACGACATTCATTAAAATAGTGGTGGACATGGTCCAGCTCACCTTCGCCCGCCACGCGGGCCGCTAGCCTTCCCTGAGGGAGAGGACGGTGGATGCAGCCCGCACCGGAACGCCGCCGGGGTCTGCTGGGCAACCAACGCAGCGGGATCCACAGTGGACCGCCCAGCGTACGCTTGTTGATGACGTGATCATATCGACCCAGGAATGCGTGTCTAGGCATGACCACCTAGTCACGGCGGTGCTCGGCGGCATCGCCGCAGAGGTAGGCGCGGCGGACGCAGCGGGAAATGCAGTGGAAAACGGCGGGAAGGGTATCGTCGACTTGCTGTTTGCGGGCGAGGGGCATGGCGTGAATACGGGTTTACACAAACCCATATCAAGACAATCCTGCAAGCCCTTGTGAAACCATGGCTTAGGGAGAGAGTGGGGCCAGACTGGCCGACATGAGCGAGGAGATCGGTGCATCTCCAGGATTCTGCCACTAAACTCATCTGCGACACACGATTGGGCGGAATTCTGCGGCATTATCGGAGGGAAGCTGCCTGAAGAATAAAGAACAGGCACGGGGCATCGTCGGTTTCTCCGGTCGCCAGTTAATCGGGGCGCAGTGGCCCACCCTGCGCCAGCACGGTGCGCACCCGATCGGCGACACACTCACTGCCCTGGCCGATCCTCGCCACTCAAAAAAATCTCCTTCACAACAACGCGTACAATCGCCGCGCCAAAGCGCCCAAATCTGGATCACGAGCTCCCATCAGCAAAACGGTATCACCGGGAACGGCGGTCTCGCAGCACCACGCCACTACCGCGTCTTTGTCAGCAGCAGCATAACAGCCGATATCAGCAGCGAGATCGTGGCTGCTGATGTCTTGAGCGACACTGCCACCGGCAAAGAAGATCGGACCGTAGGCGAAGCGGTCGCGCGGCCGCAAAATGCTGGGCAGCACGGTGCGCAGCTCGTCGCGCAGGAAGCGCGCTGGGCCGAAACCATGCGGTTGGAACACGGCCACCAAGCGATCGCAGCCGGCCTGCGCAGCGGTGATCGCAGCGCGGATCTTGTCGACGTTGTGCGCGTAGTCGTCGACGACGCGAATCTCGGAATCGGTAACTCCCAGAACTTCGAAGCGGCGCGAAATGCCGGGATAGCTGCGGATGGCCGCGGTGATGACGGTCGCATCGATGCCGAGCCGATGCGCGACGCTGGCTGCAGCGGCGGCATTCTGCACGCTGTGGCGGCCAGGCTGCGGACAATCGAGATCGATGTCGCTGCCCGATACATGAAGCACGCCGAGCGCTCGCCGGGGGCCGACAGCGAGGATTTCGTACGGTAGATCGCAGTCGGTATCGCAGCCATAGCTCAAGCGATGTTCGGCACGGAGCACCGCCGCTTCGGCGCAGTCGGCGTTCACCAATAGCGTCTGGCACTGCTGCGCAAAGCAGGCGAACTGGGCGCGCAGCGGTGCCAACTCGCTGTGATCGCGGGTGATGTTGTGCACCACGCCAATGCTCGGGCGATAACCCGGCAGGGTGCCATCGCTTTCGCACGCTTCGGCCACCAGCAATCCGCCGACGGGTCCGGCTTGGAAGCCGCCTGCCGTGCCTTCACCGACCAGCGCTGCGCCGCCGAGCAAGGTGTGCTCACGCCCGGCTTGGCGCAGAATCCATGCGACGAGCGCCGTCACCGAACTCTTGCCTGAGGTTCCCGCGATAGCGATGCCGGGCGTGGCTTGATTGACGACCTCGGCTAAGAGCGCTGGCCGAACCAGCATCGGAATCGCGAGCCGGCGTGCCGCCTGCATCTCCGGCGTGTCGACTTCGACCGCCGCCGAATAGATAAAGCGCTCCACGTCTGCAGTCACGGCGCTGCCGTCCTGCGGCAACACGGTGATGCCTGCCTGTCGCAGTCGCTGTGCGATATCGGCATTACGACCCTGATCGAAGGAGCGATCGCTGCCCTGCACCGTGTGGCCCCAGGCGACCATTAATTGCGCCAAGGGATTCATGCCAGCACCTGCAATGCCGGAAAAATGATAACGCATGGATGGGGTTATGGGAATTGCGGGGCAGGGAACAACGGG
>CAYQAQ010000004.1:0-3226 GCA_964415495.1 uncultured candidatus Brocadiaceae bacterium
TCCGCCCCTACACCTTGTGATTGTTGCGAGGGGCGGACACCTGTCCGTACACCAAAACCTTGCGATAGCGCTGCTATCGCTGCGTTATCCGCGCCTTGCATCTGGCAGACGGGTGCTGCGCATTATGACAAGGATTTCTGTGTCAGGACACTAGTCGCGAACCTCGCCCCTCGCCCCTCGCTCTACTCGTCTTTTTGCGCTTCGCAGTGCACGCCGGGGCAGATGCCCTCTAGGCGCGTCCATTTGCGGAGCGAGGCGCAAATGATCTTGGCGTCATCTTCGTCCAGGCCGCGTTTGACGATGGCGCTATCTTCGGAATCGGCTTCCAAGGCAACCATTTCGGCAACTTCCAGACTCAACCCCGCAGCTCGCTGCAAGCCGAAGATGACGACATCGATGGGCGTGACATCGTCATTGAACAACACCACTTTCCACCCGCTGTCCGTGATGGGCTCGGGGTCGACCACTTTGGGAGTGGGTTTCGCAATGGTGGTGGTGCCGGCCATGATGGAGGGAGCTTGCGGTGTGGGCGAGCTGTACCCTATGCTGGAAATCAGCGGCTCAACTGAAGGGCGGGCACCCGGAAGGGGGTACACGCCAGCAGCAGACGCAGCGCCGGCTCGGTGACGGTGTCACCGGCCAGACGCAGCGTTGCCTCATCAGCGGGAATACGTGCCGCCCCGCTCCAGGTGCGCAGACATTGGGCCAAATCCTCAGGTACGCGTGCCTGCTGCCAGCCCAGCAGCAACCAAGCGAGCCGCGCTTCGCTGGTCGCCAAGCCATCGCCATATTCGCTGAACCACAGGCGCAAGGGCGCTTGGGTCAACGGCATGTTGGCGAGGAGATCGAAGTACGGTGTCCAGTGTGGCTCGGTCAATTTGTTGCGCAGCGCGATGGTCTGCGTCGGTCGGGCTCTGCCGACCAGGCCGGGTAAGGCCAGGGACTGCCAGAGGGGACTGCTGCCATCGACCAGGAGAGCGCCGAGTTCGGTGCGCTGGCGATCAGTGAGCGCCTTCGCATCGATTAAGGCGGCGATTGCGAGCGCTTTGGCCGTGGGATCAGAGGAACTCAAGCGCCGCCATTGCGCGTCGATCCAGCTTCGCGCGGCAGCTGCCGCAGCGAGGTGCCGTGGTTCACGCGGCCATGCTTGCAGGCCCAACGCTGCCAGACCGGTTGCCGCGAGGTCATTGACGCCGTCGCCGCCGAACGACCCATCCGGGCGCTGCGCCGCCAACAAGGTATCCTGCGCCGCTGTCAGCGGGCCGAGATCGAGCGAAAAAGACGACAAGATGCCCGCGCCGACCTGCCCGCGCCAACGCAGCCGATCGGTACCGGCAACCAAGTCATCGAGACTGCCGGTCTGCGGTCCAGCCAGCGTCGACGCCGCCCATGGCGGCTGATCGGTGAACAGTTGCAGATCGCTGGCGCGCGGGACATCACCGAGCGGCGGTGCGGGCATGGCGATGAAGCGCAACACCAAGGCCACCACCAAAGCGAAGACGCACAATGAAATCGCACTGCGTCCCCACGCCAGGACTTCACGATCACGTTTGACGGCGTTATCCTGTTGAATCGATTGACCGATGTGGTTTGGATCGAACTCCAAACGAGCTCCGCACGCACGGCAGAACACCGTCGTCATCGGATTGTCGTGGCCGCATTTCTGGCAGATGATCATAGCCGCACTGGTCCGGCGAACACCACCTGCTCGCTTAATTTCACTTCGAGATTCACGGTGACACCGACGCCACGGAATTGCACTTCAACCAGACTGCCGCGTCGCTTGATGCGATCGAGAGCGACGCGTTCTTCATTGAGGCGGATATCCAGGCCGGCGCCGCGGGGCACCAAGCCAGCTTCGGTCATGAGATGAAAGGTGATCAGATTATCGCGCCCAAACGGGGCCGTAATCCGTGGCTGCAGATCACGGCGATCGGGTTGGAGCCGCGCGACCGTGGTTACATCGCCGCGATGGAATGCCAAAGCCAGTTCCATATCAGGCTTGATGCTGGCCGGGGCTCGTTCAACCAAGCGCTGCGTGAGGTCGGTCTGATCTTCGCTCAAACTGCGGCGGAAGAGGACGACGAACACGGCTTCGCCAGGATTGGCCAATGCCCGTTCCACTTGCTGTTTCAGGTCAGCACTGTCACCTCCGGCCAAGAGCAGATGCTGGATTTCATCCGGCGTTTGTTGTGCTTCGGGAATGAGTCGGACCAAGCTGTTGGCGTGATCGGGAGCGAGTAGCGCCAACTGCCGCAACAGGGCAGTGCGATTGCTGCCGATATCATGCACGAAACTGGCGGCATCTGGACCGGTGAGCGCAGCCAATACGGTGCGGGCTTTGGCATGTTCCGCATGATCGGGGCGCAGGAGCGTGAAGGCTTCCAGGCCAGCGCGCAGCTCTTCAGCGTTACCGGCATTCCAGGCGGCTTGCACATGGGTTTGCACAGCACGATCAAGAATTGCTGCCGTGGCCACATCGCCCTGATTCAGGCGCGGCAAGGGCGGGACGCCGCCGCGCTTGAGGGCGACCACGTGATTGAGTAACCGGCCGTCGACACCGTCCAAGTTGCCATCGGCACCGCCGTGCAGGATGGCATGGAAAGCGAGCGTGGTATCGACCAGACGACGCTGGCGCGCTGGCACCTCGCGGCGCAGTCGATTCAAGCGCGCGGTGTCGGTCTGGGTGATATCGATGGACGGCAACGCCAGCGCGGCATCGTTGCGTCCGAGCGCAGCCGCACGCTGGGCGGCATCGTTGGCATAATTGGTATTGCCGGCCAGCCGCGCCATCTGCCAGGCATTGGCCGCATGCACGGCTCGCCACCGAGCGACGCCATTCCAAGCGATGATGATGACGGTGATCAAGCAGACGGCTGAGACCACCAGGAGGACGATGCCCATAAGGCGATCGCGTTCGGCACTGGTCATGGCAGACCCCGCACGCGACCCCGATAAGTGGCCTGACTGAAGGGACCGTGCTTGATGCTGTCGAGTTGATGGTTCTGGGTCACGGCGAAGAAATGCAGGTCCGGCACGACCAGCCGCGCGGGTGGCGCATGGACCGTGACCGATTTGGGAAAGGCGGTGCCATTGACCAACAGGCGACCAGTACGGTCGATCTCGACCATATCGCCGGGTCCGGCGGCGAACCAGCCCAAACCGACGTCATCGCGTCCAGCACCGGGCAGTCGCCCGGCGCAACGGTCACGGGCGGCTCGGTGGC
>CAYQAQ010000004.1:3236-23529 GCA_964415495.1 uncultured candidatus Brocadiaceae bacterium
GGCAATGCCGTCGCCGGCGCTCAGTTGGGCGATGGTAACGGTCGGGTCGAGCGCGAAATCGGTGGTCTGCTGGATACCCGCGATGTCACTGTAGTTCTCGGACACCGCGACCTTGCTGAACAACTTGGGAAAGTAGACCACGGCGGCGACGACCCCGGCAATGAGCACGGCATAGATCGCCAGTTGTTTCAGCCATTCAAGCATGCCCAGTTGTCCGCATTGCCGTTGGAGCTCCCAGCCTGTTGATGGTCGCCGCCCCTCGGCGTATCAATCGGGTGGTGTCGCCGCGAGAGCGCCCTAGCCTGCCGCGATGTCAGCTGGATTTCCCTGTCTTCGTCCACCCTCGGTGTTCGTGGTCATGTCTGGGCCGAGCGGGGCCGGCAAGAGTACCCTTCTGCGCCGTTTCCTGCATCGCAACCCTGACTTCCTCATGTCGATCTCGGTCACCACCCGGGCACCCCGCCAGGGCGAGGTGGATGGCCGCGACTACTACTTCACCAGCCCTGAAGACTTCGATCGCCGTCGGCAGGCAGGCGAGTTCCTGGAGTGCGCCCAAGTCTTCGGCACGCACTGGTATGGCACACCGCGCGCCTTCATTGAGGACCGTTTCAGCGAGAATCGCAGCGTCATCAAAGATATCGATGTCCAAGGTGCGGACCAGATCCGCGCCAACTATCCGGGGGCTCTCTTCGTCTACGTCGTACCACCATCTGCGGACGAGATCGAGCGCCGTCTGCGCGACCGTGGTACCGAGCAAGAAGCCTCGATCAAAGAGCGCCTCGCCGCCTGCGCAGGCGAATTGGCGCGTTGGCGTGATTATGAATTCTTAATCATCAATGGCGATCTGGATCGCGCCGAAGACGACTTGGCGGCGGTCGTCCGCGCCCATCGCCTGCGCATCCATCGCTGACGCTCAGCCCGGGCGACCCGCAACCACGGGCTGCCAAACCGGTTGGGCATCGATATCCACCGCCATCAGGCATAAGCCTTCGGCAGGAGCAATATTGCCGAGCCGCTCGGCTTGACGGCCACGGGCGATCGCTGCAGCAAAACCGGCAGGATCGACGCGCCCTTGCGCAATGTGGATCATCGCGCCGACCAGGCCGCGGATCTGCTTGTAGAGAAAACCCCGGCCGCTGATGGTGAAATCGTGGCGCAGGCCGTCGTCATCGGTGCGCGAGTGCCAGGCCGCGGCGAGGTATTCCCGCTGCGGATCACGCTCGTCTTTGCCATCATGGCGCAACGTTGCGAATCCGGAGAGATCTCGCCGTCCAGGAATCTGCGCTGCGAGCTGCGGCAACACCTCCCGCTGCGCGAGCCTGCGCACCCACCAGCACCGTCGATCCAGCACCGGCAGCACGGCGCGTTCGCGCACGGTGTAGCGGTAGTGCTTGGTGCACGGCGTGCCGAGCGCATCGAAATCATCGGCCATGACCGCGACCCGCGTCACCACCAGATCGTGCGGCAGATGCTGATTGATCGCCAGTCCCAGCACGACCGGATTCCATTCCCGTTCAAGCCGGCACGAGGCCGGCAATGAGCGCGCACTGACGCCTTGATCGAGGCGACTCACCAAACGCACGCCAATGGCGGCACCGTTGAGCTGCGTCAACACCTCAGCCAGCACCGCCTGCACGGTCCGCTCACGCGCTTGCACCTGCGTCCCAAAAAATGCGGTGCCATCGCATTCCAGATCGAGCAAATAGGTAGGCATGCGAGCAAACAGTCTGCACCGGAGCAGGAGAATCCCTAGCGCAGCACTCCAGATTAAGCCTGGAGGCCCGAAACCCGAAACCTGAAACCCGAAACCAATTCCATTATCCAACTTCCGTATCGTCGAAGGTCGCCCAGCCATCGGTGTCGGCTTCGGCGAAGCGTGGGCTGCCACGGCCGTTGCGGCCTTGCGGCATGCGGCCACCGCCGGTTTTGCCGCGGAAGCTGAAGATATCGCGGCGATCCGGAGCTTCGACGACGCCGCCGATCGGGGTGCGCAAGCGTTCGCGCGCGTCCAGCCAGATGCCCTGCACGGCGTGCAGCGGTTCGACATGGCCGAAGGCCAGCTCATGCACGCGCCAGACCAGATCGAAATTGGGGTACTGCACGAAACGCTGCACGCGCTTGGCGCGGTGATGATGGAAGAGCAGGTAATACTGACCGCGCACCAGATCGACGGCCGCTGCCGCAAGGCGCCGCGGCAGATCCATGTCACGAGCGATGTTGCCGATTTCAGCCGTGACGCGGGCAGCAACGCGGTGGTATTGGTCCACGTGCAGGTCGATCGAATCGAGCAGCGGGATGAACAGGCCAGCCGTCAGCACTTCGACCGGGAAATAGCTGCCGTCGTCGGCGTGACGATCGATCGATGCGAAGAAATCGGCGACTTGTTCGAAGCCCTCGGTGCCGATGGCTTTGATCCACGCCGGATAGATCTGATGGAGAAAGCCGAAGTCGTGCAGCAGCCTTAAGCCGCGCTCGCGGTTCGGCTGGGTAAAGATGCGGAAGATCTCTTCGGTGACGCGGAAACGGCTGGCCTTGTGAATCTCAGCCGGCAGATCGCGGATGGCCGCTTCGGTCTGCGGTTCGAGGTGGTAGCCGTAGCGAGCGGCGAATTTAATCGCGCGCAGCATGCGCACCGGATCTTCACGGAAGCGCACGTCGGGATCGCCGATGGCGCGGATCAGATGGTTATGCAGATCGCCGAGGCCACCGCAGTAGTCGATGACGGCAAAGTTGCGGATGTCGTAGAACAGGGCATTGATGGTGAAATCGCGGCGAAACGCGTCGCTTTCCAGATCGCCCCATTGGTTGTCATCATCGATGTACAAATCATCGCCGTCACCGGCCACGGTTTCGACCATCGAACGCAAGGTCGCGACCTCGATGTTCTTGGAGCCGTAGAAGACATGCACGATCTTGAAGCGCCGACCGACGATACGCGAGTTGCGGAACAGTTTGCGTAAATCGTTGGGCCGCGCATTGGTGGCGATATCGAAGTCTTTGGGGTGCCGGCCCATGAGGATGTCGCGCACCGCACCGCCGACGAGGTAGGCGTCGTAGCCATCGTCCTTCAAGCGGTAGAGGACGCGCAAAGTGTCCGGATCGATGTGTTTACGGCTGATCGGGTGATCAGGGCGGGGCAGAATGACTGGTTCCATAGGCTCGTTGGCCGTGGCGGGAGCAGCGCTGCGTGGGAGCAGGAGCATCCGCCGGGCGGGCATGGACGGGGGTGGTTAAGAAAGGAAAGAGCTGGAGGTCGGGGCGGGCCCGAAAAGACGAAGGCGGAGTCGTACGGTCCCGGCAGGGCCGGTCTAGCGTCTTTGAGCTGCGCGGTCGGTAGCGGCTCGAAGGCCGCTCAGAAATCGCGGGCGACGATGAAATCAGCCAGATCGGCCAAGCGTTGCCGGGGGAGGCCGGTGGGCAGGGCGTTCAGAGCGGTTTTGGCGGTCTCGGTGTAGGCCTTGGCGGTGGCCTGCGCCGAGGCGACCGCGCCGGAATCGATGGCGAGCCTGCGGACGCGCTCGACCGCCTCGGGACCATCGACCGAGAGCAGTTGCTCGACCAAGCGGGGCCGTTCATCAGCGCTGGCTCCAGCGAGGAGACGGATGAAGGGCAGAGTCAAGCGTCCGCGTTCAATGTCGGTGGCCAGGGTCTTGCCGACCTTCTGAGGGTCACCGCTGAGGTCGAGGCAGTCGTCAGCAATCTGAAACGCCATGCCGCAGGCGCGCCCATAGGTCGCCGCAGCCGTGCGTACAGCCGGCTTGGCTTGCAAGGCGCCGAGCTCACCCGCGAGTTCGGTCAGCGCAGCGGTCTTGGCGTAAATGATGCGCTCGTATTCAGTTTCGCTCAACGCCGTATCACGCCGTGCGAGCATCTGATGCAGTTCGCCGCGACAGATGACATTCGTCGTGCGCGTCAGTCGCGGAAAGACCCACGGGTCATGCAGATCGCTGACCAGATCGAAGGCATGGGTGTAGAGGTAATCACCGAGCAGCACTGCGACGCAGACGCCGTGTTCGACATGTGCCGTCGGTTGGCCGCGGCGAGTGGCGGCTTCGTCGATCATGTCATCGTGGATGAGCGTGGCGGTGTGGATCAACTCCAACGACGCACCTAAGCGACTATGTGCCTCGACCACGGATCCCGTGCATTCAGCGACCAGCAGCAACAGCGCCGGACGCAACATTTTTCCGTGGAAATTGCCAAGGCTGGTGATCAGGGCCTGTACGCATGGCTCATCGCTTTCGACGACGCGGCGCATGTGCTGTTCAACGGCGGCAAGGTGCGGTGCAACCGCAGCGAATGGCGTGCTCACTGGGCTTTTTTCACATCTTCGGCCAAGGCCAATAGACTCTTGCCGAGCCCTTCGACGCTCACCGGCTTGCGCACGCACGACACCACCTGCGGATTCAAGCGACCTAGCTCTTCGACACGATCAAAAGGTTCATAGGCGGAGACCACGAGCACCTTGCTGTCGACGAGTTCGGGACGCCGCAGCAGTTCTTGCAGCACGGCGAAACCATCCATGCCCGGCATCATGATATCGAGCAGCAGGATCTGCGGTTTGACGGTGCCGACGATGATGCAGGTATCGACGCCGTTGACCGCTTCGTGGATCACGGCATCCGGCAGGTAGCGTTGCACGACTTTGTGCAACAGCAGCACCATGTCGGGATGGTCATCGGCGATGAGGACGTGCAGCTTATCCTTGTTCAGTTCGCGCTGCGAGCTGATCACATCGACATCGGGGATGCCGAAGCTGGCGCGGAAGGCCTCAAGATCCTCAGGCGTTACGCGGAAATGGCCACTCGGTAGGCTGTATGCCTTGAGGTGACCGTTGATGATCCAGCGATAGACCGTGGTACGGCTGACATTGCATCGTTTCGCAACTTTGCCGAGGCTGAAATGGTCTTCCCTGTTCATGGGGGTCCGGTGATCCTGGAAAGGCGTAAGAGACGCAAACGGCGTCACTGGGTTATACTACGGGCTTTGGGCGGCCGCAAGTCGCAACGATTGCACCGCCTGCACAGATTCCCACGCCACCGATCGGCACCTGGTGGGGTGGGGGAGCGGTTGCGCGACCGGGAGGGGCCCCGAACATGCCGCCGCATGCGGGTTTTGCTCGTCAGACTGGGCGCTTTTGGGGACCTGCTGCATACCCTGCCTTTGGCTGCAGACCTTGCGGCAGCGGGGCATGAAGTCGGATGGCTCTGCGAGGATCGCTGGCAGCCCGTCCTGGCCGGCAGTCCCGTCTTGCAGCGCTTGCATGGCTTGCCGCGCCGGGCTCTGAAGGGTGGCGATGGCTGGAGCTGGCAGCGCCGCTGCACCAGTCTGTTGAGTCTGGTACGCGAACTGCGCCAACAGCGCTACGATGCCGTGATCGACGCCCAAGGGTTGGCCAAGAGCGCTGTGCTCGCCTGGACCTCACAGGCGCCGATCCGCATCGGACATCGTCCGCCGCGCGCACGCGAGGGCTCCTGGCTGGTCGGACGGCGGCGCACGCCGGTGAGCGCCGAGCACGTCATCGATCAGCAGCGCGCGTTGGGTTTGGCACTGACGGGTGCCGCGCATCCACGTGGCCCGTGGCGTTTCCCGCTGCCGGCCTGGGCGGCGGAGCGCAGCGCCGGGGCAGCGTGGTTGCACCACCAGAAATTGGAGTGTCCGTGGCTGCTCAACGTCGGAGCCGGCTGGCCAACCAAGGTGTGGCCGCGCGAGCGGCAACTCGCGTTCGTGCGCGAAGCCGCGCTGCGCCATCATCGCCGCGTCGTTCTGGTGTGGGGGAATGCGGACGAACGCGCCCTCGCCGCGGACATCGTGGCGCAGGTTGAATCGGCGGTGCTCGCGCCGACGACGATTCCCGAACTGGCCGGCCTGATGGCGCATGCCGGCGTGGTGGTCAGCGGCGACACCGGTCCGCTCCATCTGGCCTTGGCCTTGGGTACGCCGGCGGTTGGTTTGTTCGGACCGGTACCAGCGACCCGTAATGGGCCGCGCGGCCGCGGCTATCGCACCTTCCAGGCACCGGGCGCCGCGTGGGAACGCCACGACGTGTCCAAAGTCGACCTCGGTGCGATCGCTGCCGGCTCCGTGATCGAGGCCGCTGCTGCCGCCATGCGCGAGCGGTTTCCGCGGTGAAAAACACCAACAGGTGGCCGCGCATCGTCACCGCCGCGATAGCGGTGACGGTGAGCGTCGTGGCATTGATCGCGCTGGGTCTGCTCGACCTCCACCGCCGTCCGCCTGCCCGCCTGATCCTGACTGCCGGCAGTGCCTGGGACTATGTGCGCACCGTCGAACGCCAGATCGCGTTGGCTGAGCGCCGCGTCTGGGTGATGATGTACGTCATGCGTTTGGGTGATGCGCCCGATCCAGAACATCCGGTCGAGGTCCTCGGCGCCAGTCTGGCCGCCGCGCATGCGCGCGGCCTGGATGTCCGTATCTGTCTCGATCGCTCGCGAAAATGGGATAATCCTGATGAAATCGAACCCAAGCATGTCGCGCCGGCAGCCTGGTTACGCGCGCGCGGCGTGCACGTCGTCGAAGACGAACTGACGCGCATCTCGCATGCCAAGGTGGTGCTGATCGATGACGACGTGGTGATCCTCGGCAGCCACAATTGGACGTTTTCAGCGCTGACGCTCAACCGCGAGGCCTCGGTCCTGCTGCGCGACCGCGCTCTATTGCGCGAGCTCGAGCGTGAGCTGTTCAGCTTTATACCGGGGTGGGAGAAATTGCCCCGGTCCGGAAGTCCGGAAGTTCGGGAGTCCGGAAGTCGTGTGGCAGACGCTGTGCTTGATGATTCGGACGCTGGGCGGAAGGACGATCAGTAAGCGGAGGCATCGTCCGGCGAAGAAGACTTCCGGGCTTCCGGGCTTCCGGACTTCCGGACTTCCCGCAATTGGCGGAAGAACCCTATAATGAGGGCAGACGCCTCCTCGGCGCACACACCACTACGTACGTCGAGCGTGTGATTATAGCGAGGAATCACGCGCAAATCGACGACACTGCCGCAGGCGCCGAATTTTGGCTCAGGGGCGCCATAGACGATGCGCCCGAGCCGGGCATTCATCGCCGCGCCCATGCACATCGGGCACGGTTCCAACGTGACGTAGAGCGTGCAGCCCTCGAGACGCCATGACGACAGGGTCTGACTGGCGGCACCAATGGCGAGGATCTCCGCATGCGCGGTCGGATCATTGAGGTGTTCGACGCCATTACGCCCGCGGCCAATAATGCGGCCTGCCTGGACGACGACCGCACCGACCGGCACTTCACCGGCGGCGGCGGCGCGTTTGGCCTCGTCGAGGGCGGCGCGCATCCAGCGCTCGTCATCGGCGGTCATGGGAAAACGTTCAGCGCAGGCGTTTGGTCATGGTCAGCAGGAAGCCACGGGTCGGCAGGACCTGATGCTTCACGTCGTCCATGCTGCGTTGGATGGATTTGAAACCGGCTTCATCGGCGCTGACATTCAGCGCATTGCCGTGATTCACGAAGCCGATCTGGATCTTGTCCTGATCGCCGACCATCAACACATTGCACGATTCATTGCTGTTATTGGCTTTGCTGCGGATCAGGCTGCAGGCGTCGGCCAAGCCTTGGGCAATGCGGCTCTGAATGCCGGGCGAACCCGCGAGATGGACGGTGAGGCTTTGCGCGAGCGAGACCAAGCTGGGCGCGAAATCGATGTCGCAGGGGACCTTCGCTTCCAGGAGTTTGACCTTGGTCATCTCGTAGAATTCGATGGTGCCGTTGCTGTCGACTGAGAAATAGTCGCCACTGCGCGGATCTTTGAAGCGCCCGGGCTGGCTGACGTTCAGGCCCATGCCAGTGACGGGATGCTTGAACTGGATGGGGAATTTCGCGGTGGGTGCGGCGGCGGGCTTGTTGTCCTTGGCCTTGGCGAAGCTGGCGACCGCAGCCTCGATGGTGTCATGGGTCTCGAACAGGGCGAGCAAACCGAGCATTTCGAACAGCGCGATGACCTTGGTCGGCACCCCGACCAGCTTGATATCACCGCCTTTTTCGCGGAAAGTATCGACGCATTTGACGATCGTTCCCAGACCCGTCGAGTTGATGTACTTGACGTTGGTCAGGACGAGCAGGACATGGGTGGTGCCCGAGCTGAGGATGTCGCTTAAACGCGATTCGAAGGCCTGATTGGTGCTGGCGTCGATCGAGCCAGTCAGAAAGACCGCCTTGGCTTCATGGCCATTGGGCAGGGTGACGGTCTTGATATCGAAGTTGAGGACGGCCATGGGCGCTCCACGAGGCTCCGCAGGGATGCCGCACAGTGCGGCTACGGTCTCGGTTCTGAGCCAGTCTTTAGACCGCACTCGTGACGCAAGACACTGTCTGTCGCCTACTTCCGACAATCCGAGTGTGATACGGGAACTTGGCTCGTTATGCGCCTGTCCAGGGTTTTCACTGCGACGCACCGGTGCCGGGGTATGAAGGGGAAGCCGCCGGATAGCGCGGTGACGAAAGGCCGCCATGGGCTTGTTCAAGGGCAACAAAAACAAGAAATCTCCTGCTGATGAGGATGTCGCCAAGCAGGCCTCAACCCAGCGCCGTAGTCGGCGGGTTGTGGTTCCCGGTCAAGCCGGGCAGCAAGCCGGACAGAAAGCCGCTCCCGCGGGTGGCGGCACGTCGCGGGTGCAGCCGGGCAATCGGGCCCCGACACCAAGCGCGCGCACGGTGCAGCGTCCGCCAACCACGGCGCCGCAGCAACCCAGCAAACCCACCCCAAGCGACTCCAGCCGGGTCGGCCGTTCGGTCGCACCGCCGCAGGCCCCGGATGGCCTCATGCTGGGCGAGGGCAATGCGCCTGCCGCCAATCCCACCCCGGTGCGGCCGCGCTCACGTGACCCGATCGTCGACAGCCAGCCCCTCTCCTTCGCCGGTGATCTCTCAAGCGGTGGCCAAGGTCCGGCGCGTACCGGTGACCGTGCGCTGCTCGATTTCCTGGTCAATAAAGCCAATCTGATCACGCAGGACCTTGCCGACAATGCGCGGCGCAAAGCCGAATCGGAACGCGTCACCATCGATGCTGCCCTCGTGGCGCTGGATGCCGTGAGCGAAGACCAGCTGGTCAGCGCATTGACCCAGGAATGCTGGGTACCGCATCTGCGCGTCGACAAATATGAAATTCGCAAAAAGGCGCTCGACACCATCGCGCGTGAAGATGCCGTCCGCTTCAGCGTCTTTCCAGTCGATAAACTGGGCAGCTTATTGACGTTGGCGATGGTCAATCCGCTCGATACCGAGACGATTCGCGTGCTCGAAGGCAAGACCGGCCTCGACATCAAGAAGGTCGTGGCCACCCGTAGCGAAATCGCGCAAGGCATCGAGAAATATTACAGCGGTCAAGTCGAAGCGAAGGACACCTCCATCAGCTTCACGCAGGATGTCGAGCCGCGGAGCGTCACCCAGATGCTCACCAATGTGCCCGTGCGCGATGAATTGAGCGCGCCCGAGCCTGACCTGTCGATGGACATCGAACCGGTGATCGCCACGCCGCCGGTCAAGAAATCCAGCGACAGTGACATTATCCCTGAGATCCAGGACATCGACGACCTGCTCACCAGCGACGAAATCATCGCGCCCGCCATCATCGAACCGATCGGCATCGAGCCGCTCGGCGAGGATGATCTCGAACCGGCGGCCATCCCCGATGCCGAGATCGAACCGCTGGGTATCCGGCCGCAGACCGAATCGTCGGACGAATTCGACGACATCGGCATCACCGTTCCGGCCGCACGGGCCTCCGACGGCATCGACCTCGGCGACATGGATCTGAGCCTGGATGACACCGCGCCGATCGAACCGGCCGCGAGTCGACCGGCTGCATCAGCATTGCCGAACCTGCCGCCCGCTCCCGAGTTCATCGACGTCAATGTTCCCGCAGCCGACCCGGTCATCACCCGCCCGCACGTCCGCGTCGAGCCCCCCAAGCCCAAGGCGCTGGACGAACTGGGCATGCTGCCGCCAGCACCCGTTGCCAAGCAAGCGCCGACGGCTCCGGTAGCCCCACCCGCGCGCGTCGCCTCGCCGGCACTACCACCTGTGGCACCAGCGGCGCGTCCCGCTGCCCCGGCGCCCCGCCCAGCCGGTGCCGGCACCGCCGGTCGCCCTGCCGCGCAGATCATCAATCTCATGCCGGTGATGGAGGAAGAATTCCAGCACGCCATCACCCACGGCAAAGCGCACCTGTTCGAGCGCTGGGTCGGCCTGCAGACCCGCAATCGCATCATCAACGGCATCCAGGTCGAAGCGGAGCTGGATGACCTGCTCGAAGGCTTGTACGCGGCACCACGCCGCGTCGGGTGATCGCGACCAACATGGCGAGCCATGAGCGCCAACCCCGCACCGGATCGGTGCGGGGTTTTGTCGTTTTTGGTTTGGCCGGCTTTATGTTGGTGGTATTAATTGTAGGGTTTGTGTATCGATTCGTCGTGCACCGGTGGTGGCCAGTTGAAATCGCACAAACCACGATTTCCTTGGAACACTGCATAGATTTGGTGCTTGATGCAGGAAAATATGGCACCGAAGCGCATCGCGAAGCCTCGCTCATCGCACATGGTCGATTATTGGACACGGGTAACCTATCCGCATCACGAAAGTTGGTCTTGCGCCGTCTGGACCGTTCGCAATCACCGAAGGATAGCCTGAATTTATTCTATTTGGGTGTCCATTACCAATGCCCTCCCGGAGCAGATGCGGAACGACTGTGGGGGCATGCTCACCGCTTATTGACCATCGTCACGAATACCTGGGAACGACTTCAGATCATAATGGTTATGGGTGAATTGGCTTCCGTCGTGGTTGAACCATTGCCAGGGCTGTGTTTAGCGTGGTCATCCATCGACGGCAGTCAGACTCATCCGGAATTCGACGAGGTTCGCACGCACTTAGCCGAAGCGCTGCTTGCACTTCCTGGCTGGGAATCGACCGTTTTCTTGATCGACCAAATAGTGGCAGTTCCATCACGGAAACGGTTGTTGTGGCACCACGTCACAAGACGCCTGCTGAGTGAGGGCATCTCTGCCGCAGTGGAAGCGATTCGTAGTCAATGGCACGTCTGGCCCGCAACTGTTGTCGAATCATTGTTCGAAGTAGTCAGCGCTCAACCAGGTGCATATGATTCGCTGGTTATATTCCTCCGGAATCAATCAACCGTACCTTTGGCCGGAATTATCAACGGATTATGCCAATCTGAAGACCCGGCGCTCCTGAGACTGCTTATGAGGGATTGGGAACAATGGGCGCTTTGGTTGGATCAGCGTGATGATTCCCAACCACTGCAGATGGTTTTGCGATGGATCGGTTATCAAGAGGATTTGAACTCGAAAGACCTCATCGCACCTTATCTCAGCCACAATGACCCTGCTGTGCGCGCCCAAGCATTGCAGTCTTGGTACATGATCTTTAAGGAGGGCGGCATTGCCGAGGTCATGCACGCTTTGGAGGATGAGCAGGTTCGCCAGAAAGCAGAACATATCCTCCTGCTTATGGATGCTACAAGGGTAAGGCCACCGTATCGGGAGGTCATTGTGCAATTGCAAGCCGACGCGGTCGTGCCGCGGCGAGGATCCCATAAACCGATATCGCACTCGCCTTCTTGGCCGCAGCTCCACGATCCCTACCCATGACTGATCATGATCCCGTCAGCCAGCGCCAGCGGCTGGGCTTTGAACTCTTGGGCACCAGCGGCGCAGCGCGGCGAGGACGCTTTCGTACCGCGCATGGGACCGTAGAGACTCCAGCCTTCATGCCCGTCGGCACGCAGGCCACCGTCAAGTGCGTGACGCCGGATCAGGTCCTGGCGACCGGGGCCGAGGTGGTCTTGGCGAATACCTACCACATGGGCTCAGAAGAGCGCGTGGCCATGACCGAGCGTCATGGCGGCCTGCACAGCTTGATGCATTGGCCCAAGACGATTCTCACGGACTCCGGTGGGTTTCAGGTGTTCAGCTTGCCCGACAAGCAGATCAGTGAAGAGGGGGTCACCTTCACCACGCCCGCAGGCGAGCAGATGCTGCTGACGCCGGAGATTTCCATGGATATCCAGCGTCGTCTCGGCGCGGATATCATCATGGCCTTTGACGAATGCGTCGAACATACGGCGGGACGTGAATACGTCGCCGCCAGTCTGGAACGCACGCAACGCTGGCTCGAACGCTGCGCGGCCGTGCGCCTGGGCGACCACCAACATCTTTTCGGTATCATCCAAGGCGGCATGGACCTGGAACTGCGTACGCAGGCGGTGCAGATGGTCACGAGCCTGGATTTGCCTGGCTACGCCATTGGCGGCGTGTCGGTCGGCGAAGGCCATAACGCGATGGTGCGCATCGTCGCGCATACCGCGCCCTTGATGCCGCCAGATCAGGTGCGTTATCTGATGGGGGTCGGCCTGCCTGAGGACATCGTCGCGTCGGTCAACGCCGGCATGGATATCCATGACTGCGTGATTCCCACCCGCTATGCGCGCGAAGGCACGGTCTTCACCTGGGGCGGGAAGATGCGCCTGCAGGACAAGAAGTTCCGCAAGGATCGCTATGCGATCGATACCTCGTGTTCGTGCTATACCTGTGCCTCGGGGTTCTCCCGTTCCTACTTGCGTCATCTGATCTTCGCCAAAGAGGGTCTCGGCGAGACCTTGATGACCATTCACAACCTGCATTTCTACCAGGAACTCATGCGTGCGATCCGTCAAGCGATCGAGGAAGACCGGTTCGCAGCGTGGCGCACGGAATTCTTGACCAAGTACCGCGGCGGCGATTGAGATGCGGTTGACGGTGGTCCAGACCGGTCGTTTGCGCGATCCGCAGGTGGAAAGTCTTCGTGATGAATACGTCAAACGCTTCGCGCGCTTCGGCCGTCTCGACATCGTCGAGCGCGAGCCCAAAGGCGACAAGCCCTTGTGGCCGGAGCGTGCGCGCTTGCGCGTCGTCCTCGACGAGCATGGCGAATCCCTGACCAGTACGGCCTTCGCCAGCCGCCTCGCTGAATGGACGATGCATCATGGCGATATAGCCTTCGTGGTCGGCGATGCCTATGGCCATCACGCGCCCACGCTGGCGTTGGCCCAGCATCGTTTGGCGCTCGGGCCACTGACTTTGCCGCATCAATTAGCCCATCTCATTCTCGTCGAGCAACTTTATCGCGCGGCGACCATCCAGGCTGGAACCGGGTACCATCACGCATGATCAAACGCGACATTCCCAACACCGATCTCACGTTATCGGTGGTCGGCCTCGGCTGCTGGGCCATCGGCGGCACCATGTGGGGGCCGCAAGATGATGCGGATTCCATCGCCGCCATCCATGCCGCCCTCGAGGCTGGCGTCAATTGGATCGACACTGCGCCGATTTACGGATCGGGTCGCTCGGAAACTATCGTCGGTCAGGCGCTGGGTGCGGTACCGGCTGAACGTCGACCGCTGGTATTCACGAAGTTCGGCTTGGGCGATGATGCCGCCTATCGTCGGCAGTCGGCAACGCGTGCGCAGATTCTGGCGGAATGCGACGCGAGCCTGAAGCGCCTTGGCATCGAGCGCATCGACCTCTATCAATTGCATTGCCCGGTCGAGCAAGCCATGGATGAAGTCGCTGGTGCCTGTGAGGAATTGCTGCGCGCCGGAAAAATCGCCGCGGTGGGGGTGTCGAATTACGACAGTACCCAGCTCATCGCTTGGCAAGCCACCGGCAAACCACTGCACTGTCTGCAAACGCCGTACTCTCTGCTGCGGCCTGCCAGTGGCGATGTCCAGATCCCGTGGTGCCAGGAGCATCAGCTCGGCTGTATTGCCTATTCGCCCCTGTTCCGAGGCATGCTCTTCGGCACCTGGGCAGCTGATCACACATTTGCGGCTGACGATACCCGCAGTCAACACCGCGATTATCAGGGCGAGCGCCTCGCGCGGTATCTGCAAGCGATCGACGAACTGCGCGCCCTGGGTGCCGAACACGACCTTACGGTGCCTCAGCTGGCCATTGGAGCTTTGCTCGCGACGCCGGGGCTCACCGCCTGCATCGTCGGCGCGCGCAATGCGCGTCAGGGCGCGGCGCTCGCCGATCTCCCTGCTTTCTTGACGCAAAAGCAGCTCAGCGCCGTCGAGGATATCTGCGCGCGGCTGCGGGCAGATCTCGGGCCGTAACCGCTGCGGATAAGGCTATTCTTCGCCGGTGACGCGGCGCAATTCGCGTTCGGCATCGCGCTGCCGCTGCTGTTGCGCGTCGGCTTCGCTGACCGCTTCGCCGCGGCCGTCCAGCACGCCAAAGACATCGCGGCCAACGCGGGCGCGATCGAGAATGGCTTGGATGTCTTCACGCGTGAAATGCAGTCGGGTGCCGGTGCCATCGCTGCCCGCGGTCGCGGTGATGCGGGTCCAACCGAGAATCCACGTCAGGCTACCGGCCTCTTCGATCTGGGGCACGCCCCACCGCGACAGGAAACTGTCGCGGGCGCGCGGCAGGGGCAGATCGGCGACGATCAGCACGGCTTCGCCCAAAGCGCCTTCGCGATAGAACAATTCCAAGCCAGCGACTGGTTTGGCGACGATGACCTGATCACGGCGTTCCATAGCTTCGGTGCCCAGCCGCTCACGGGCGGCTTCAATGCGCTCACCCCAGAGGTGCCCCGCGATGCCGCTGATTTCGCCGGGCAAATCGGCCGCATCGCCGCTGATGAGTAGATTGGCGGTGACGGTGACCTGGCCGAACTCGACGATTTGGTTGTCGGCAATCCAGGTCAGCGGCACGCGCGGCAGCGGCAGTTCGCCGACCTTGCGCGCGAGCAACGAAAAACTGATGGTGAGGGTGCGGGTTTTTTCATGTTCACTGACGGTCGGCGACCCCAGCGGACGCCAGAAACCGGCGAGCCGGCTGGCATCGAGGGCCTGGGCGACGGTATGCTCGATATCGATGCCTTCAATCTGACGCGGAAGCGTGGTGAACTCGATGCGTAAGGGCTGATTGAGGGCGACCGTGCGACTGCTGACCTTGAAGTTGGCAAACGCTGGCCTGGTCGGCGAGGTTGCCGCCGCCAGGGGAACTACGGTCAGGAGCAGCACGGCAAGGGTCAGCAGCAGGCGCATAGGCTGTAGAACATACCGTGCGACTCGGGCGGGGGAACGGACGCTTCCGGTTCGTGAGGGGGGTGTCTCATTGCCGCATTACCTCGGTCCGGAAGTCCGGAAGTCCGGAAGTCCGGGCGTCCGGAAGCCTCCTGTGCGATGGTGTGCGCCGAAAACGGCAAGGAACTTCTGCGACAGGCCGCTCTCCATAAGCGCCGCATGCTGAACTGCTGACAGACTTCCTGACTTCCGGACCGGGGCAATCAATGCCCCAGCCACTCCCGCACCAGATCGGCGCGCAGGCGATCGCGTTGGGCGGGGGCCGAGGCGATCTCGTGGTGCAGCTCGAGGTGGGCGGGCTGGGTCTGGACCAGGATGCGGTCGAGCAGCGCCCAGTCGCGAATCGGCAGCAGGTCCAAGGCGACGCCGAGGCGGATCCACGACAGTTGATCGATGAGTTCGTCGTAGGCGACGCTGCGCGCATACGACAACAGGCCGAGGGCGCGCCAGACGCGGTCCTCGATGCGATTGCGATGGCGGGTCAGTAACGACGTGCGGGCTAGGCGCTCATATTCGACAATGCGGCCAACGGCTTCGCCGATGTGCGCGGTAATATCGTCCTCAGTTTGGCCGAGGCTGCGTTGATTGCTGACTTGATAGAAATGTCCGCTCGCTTCGCTGCCTTCACCGTGCAGGCCGCGTATGGTCATGTGCAATTTGCCCAAGCCGCGGAGAACCTGACGCAGATCTTGGGTCTCGGCGAGAGCAGGCAGATGCAGCATGACCGAGGCTCGCAGACCGGTGCCGGCATTGGTCGGACAGGCGCTCAAATAGCCGAAGCGCGGATGCAGGGCCCAGGTGACGTGTGGTTCCAGGGCGCGGTCGAGGGCGACGGCGCGCTCAAGACTACTTTCCAAGGCCAAGCCATGCGTGATGACCTGAAGTCGGATGTGATCTTCTTCATTGATCATCACCGCCACCGATTCATCAGCTGACGCATAGAGCGCGGAAATGCGCTTGCCGCCGGCGAGATCGTGTGAGATCAGCTGGCGTTCGCCCAGCGCTTGGCGCTCAGGCGCTTCCAGATCGCGCAGTTGATAGACCAACGGATCATTCCAGCGCGTGGCCCGCTCTAAGCGATCGATCAGGTAGCCGACCAGATCGCGCTGTTGGCCACGATCAAGCTGGCGTGGGAGGGGATGTTCAGCGCTGTTGCGCGCAAGGCGGATGCGCGTCGACACCACGATGCCTTCATCGGGACCCGGGCTTTGTAGCCACGCGGCCGGACGCTTAGCGAGTTCAGCGACGGCGATCATGGCAGCGCTCCGTCGAGACCGCGCAGTTCATCGCGCAGGCGTGCGGCACGTTCGAAGTCTTCGCTGGCGATGGCGTTCTTGAGCGACTGGTCGAGCTGAGTACGGCGGGCGAGGCGCGCGGTGGCGCCTTCGATCTGACCTGTCTGTGGCGTGCGGCCGGTATGCACAGCGGTGCCATGATAGCGCGCCAAGAGGGGTTCGACGTGTTCGCGGAAGGCATCGTAACAGTGCGAGCAGCCGAAGCGGTTGTTGGCCAAGAACTCGCTCAGGGTCAGGTGGCACACCTGGCAGGTGGGTTGGTCGTCGCTAGCGGTGGGATCGTGGTCGCCTTCGGCAGCGTCGTGGGCCTCATCGTCGGCGATGATTTTGCTGGCCAAGATGGCCGCGATAGGCGGCGGCTGCGTGCTCAGCTCGAGGCCGAGGTTGCTGATGCAGGTGGCGCAGATGTGCAGTTCCCGGCGTTCACCACCTTCGGGGGCGAGTTCCATCAGATGGCTGGTGGCTGGGCGTTTCCCGCAGACCTGACACACGATACCGAGCATGCTGTGAGCGTAGGTCACGAGGGGGGCTGGTCTATGGGACGCGCTCGGTTCCTTGCCAGCGTTGGTCGGTCAGCGTTCGTGGGCGAGTGCGCCCTGCGACACCCCAGCAGGCGTTCAAGATGGACCTTGCTCATATTGCAAATGAATCACAACAATGACAAGCGCGAGACAGGAAGTAAACCGTCCCTCGAATGCATACCTTGAATCGACATCCCGGGCTGCGTTGACACCTCTGCATGCCCTTCTAGCGTGCCCGCCTTACTTGAACCCTTTCCAGGTCAAGTTTTAGGAGCGGCCGGCTGATCCCGGTCGACGCGACGCCGCCGATGCCCTCGATCCTGACCCTCGCTCCGCTGACCCAGGCCGCCGCCGACCCTGCGGTGCCGACGGTGTTCGACATCGTCTTTCCCGTGACCATCCTGGTGCTGATCGGCATCGCCATTCCGGCGGGCATGATCATCGCCAACAAGATCCTCAGCGGCTGGGCCCTCGGCAAGCGGGGCAGCCCCGGCCAGGATACCCAGGTCGAATCGGGCTTGGCGGCGAATATCGGCACCTCCAAAGAACGTTTCAGCGTCAAGTTCTACCTGATCGCGATGCTGTTTCTGGCCTTCGATCTCGAAGTGGCCTTCCTCTATCCATGGGCCGTGCATTTCTCGACGGTCGAGGGTTGGTCCATGATCTGGCTGCTGATTCCGTTCCTGGTCATGCTCGAAGTCGGCTATCTGTATCTCTTCCGCAAGGGTGCCCTGGATTGGGAGGAATAACCGATGGTCTTCAAACCCGTTCCGCCACTGCCCGCAACCACTGAGGTCAACCTCGGTGATGCCTTCATCACCACCACGGTTGACGCGATGGTGAACTGGGGCCGCCGCAACAGTCTGTGGCCCTTTCCCTTCGGTACCGCGTGCTGCGCCATCGAGTTCATGGGCATGGTGTCGAGTCATTTCGACGTCAGCCGCTTTGGTGCTGAATTGGTGCGCTTTTCGCCGCGTCAGGCCGACCTGCTGATCATCGCTGGCACGGTGACCTATAAGCAGGCGCCGGTGCTGCGTCGCATCTACGAACAGATGGCCGATCCCAAGTGGGTGATCTCGGCGGGCGCCTGTGCCACCAGCGGTGGTTTCTACGACTGCTACTGCACCGTGCCCGGCATCGACGAGATCATTCCGGTCGACATCTACATCGCCGGCTGCCCGCCGCGGCCCGAGGCCTTCCTGGAAGCCATCGTCCAGTTGCAGGCCAAGATTTCCGGCGAATCGATCAAAGAAGCCCAAAAGGTCGGCGCTTGATGAGCACTCCGCCCCCCGCTGACACCGCACTTGCTGCGGTTGATCTGAGTGCTGAAACCATCGCGGTGCCCGCTCTCTCGGCCCGCCTTGATGCCGAAGCCCTGCTTGCTGCCGTCAACGCTCGTTTCCCCAACGTGGTCCGCGACCCCGCCGATCGCTGGGACCTGACGGTGCAGTGCCCCGCTGCTGACCTGCGCGATCTGGTGCAGTTCCTGCGCGACGATCGTCGCCTGGCGATGAACATGCTGCTCGATGTCGCTGGTGTCGATTATCTCAGCTATCCCGGTCACCGCGCCGAACGCTTCGCCGTGATCTATCTGTTCAAGAGCCTGCAGTTCAACCATCGCATCCGGGTCAAAGTCCTGATCGACGAGGACGAACCGCAGGTGCCGTCGATCCACGACCTCTACAAGAGCGCCGACTGGGCCGAACGCGAGACCTGGGACCAGGTGGGCATCGTCTTCACCGGTCATCCCAACCTGAAGCGCCTGCTCAATCACCACGAGTTCGTCGGTCATCCGCTGCGCAAGGATTATCCGGTCCAGAAGCGTCAGAAGCTCTCGGTCAACGATCCCATGCTCGATCAGCTCGTGCTGCGTCTGCGTCAGAACGGCTTCACCGTGCTCGATGACGGAGGTATGGCGTGAAGGTTCTGTCTCCCAAAGGCGAACAGCTCGAACTGCTGACGGTCAACATGGGGCCGTCGCATCCCGCGACGCACGGCACCCTGCGCATTCTGTGCGCTCTTGATGGTGAAACTGTCTCGGCGGCGATGTGCGAGATGGGCTATCTGCACCGCGGCTTCGAGAAGATGATCGAACAGGGCACGTACAGCCAAGTCCTGCCCTATACGGATCGTCTGAATTATTGCAGCGCGATGATGAATAATATCGGCTTCTGCAAAGCGGCCGAAAAGATGTTCGGCGTTGCCGTGCCCGAGCGTTGCGTCACCATCCGGGTGGTGCTCAGCGAGCTCTCGCGCATCATCGACCACTTGGTGTGTATCGGTGCCAACCTGGTCGACCTCGGTGCCCTGACCAACTTCTGGTACTTCTTCAATCCGCGCGAATCGGTCTACGGCATTTGGGAAAAACTCTGCGGTGCCCGTTTGACCAACACGGTCACGCGCATCGGCGGCATGTACCGCGATATCTACCCCGGCTTTGAAGACGACGTGCGCAAGGTGCTGGGCGAAATCGAAGGTGCCATCGCTGACGTGCGCCGTTTGATTGAGCACAATAAGGTTTTCCTCGATCGTACTCGCGACGTGTGCGTGGTGTCGAAAGAAGACGCGATCTCGTGGGGCTGGACGGGGCCGTGTCTGCGCGCTTCCGGCGTCGAACACGATCTGCGCAAGCAGGATCCGTATTACAATTACGAGAGCTACACCTTCGACACCGTCATCGGCTCGACCGGCGACACCTACGACCGCATCATGGTGCGCATGTTCGAGATGCTCGAATCGATCTCGATCACCCGTCAGGCCCTGGACCGGCTCAAGCCCGGTCCGGTCAACGCCGACGATGCGCGCCTGTCGCTGCCGTCGCGCGATGCCGTGTACCATGACATGGAAGCGCTGATCAACAGCTTCAAGCTGATCTACGAAGGTGTCCGCCCGCCCGCCGGTGAATGCTACGACGCGACCGAAGCGGCGAATGGCGAACTCGGTTTCCTCATCGTCTCGGACGGCGGCACCAATCCCTACCGGATCAAGGTGCGCCCGCCCTGCTTTACCCAGTTTGCGGCCTTTGGCGCGATGATCGAGGGCACCTTGATCGCCGACGCTTTTGCTACTTTGGGTTCGATCAATATCATCGCTGGAGAGCTCGACCGATGAGCGGTTGCAGTGTCAAACCCGCCGAAGTGCAGCCGAGCGACCTCACCGTCGATAAAGTGGCAACGCGCATGCAGCGGCATCAGCCGCGCATTGATGAATTGCTGCGCCGCTATCCGGTCAAGCGCGGCGCGCTGCTGCAAGTGCTGTGGCTGGTGCAGGAAGAATTCGCCTGGGTACCGCGCGTCGCCATCCAATGGGCAGCCGGCGTGTGCGGGGTCAGCCCGGTGCACGCCTTC
>CAYQAQ010000004.1:23539-23762 GCA_964415495.1 uncultured candidatus Brocadiaceae bacterium
CGGTCGGCCGTCACCTGATCCAGGTCTGCCAGACCATGTGCTGCTTCATCCAGGGCAGCGAAGATCTCATCGGCCATCTCGAAAAGTCGCTCGGCATCCACTGCGGCGAAACCACCAAGGACGGTTTGTTCACCCTGGTGCGCGTCGAATGCTTGGCCCTGTGTGGCACCGGCCCCGGTGTGATGATCGACGACGAAGCCATCGGTCCGAGCGAGTACGAACA
>CAYQAQ010000005.1:0-21893 GCA_964415495.1 uncultured candidatus Brocadiaceae bacterium
AGATCACGCGGCACTGCGAGGCCTTGTTCCATCGCCCGCGCACTGCCATCGAGCAGGGCGAAAAAGATCGCACTGAGGATAATGCCAACGGGATGCAAGGCACCGAGCAGGGCGACGGCGACTCCCAGATATCCGAAGCTGCGCGTCGCATCGGAAAGAAAATACGTGACGCCGGCGGTCTGCACCGCGCCCGCCAAGCCGGCGAGCGCACCCGACAACGCCATGACCTGCAAACGGCGACGGGCAACCGCTAGGTCGAGAGCTTGCGCTGCTTCGGCATGGTGACCGATGAGGCGCAGTTCGAAACCGAAGCGCGTGCGGGCTTGGATCAGCCACACCGCGAGTCCAATCACGATCGCGAGCGGTACACCGAGATGAAACCGCGTCAGCGGTATCAAGGACGGTAGTCGATCTTCCCGGGTCAGCATCGCCGTCTGCGGCGCACTGGTTTCCGGATCACCCAGGGGAAGTTCCACCAACCAGCCGAGCAGCGCCATCGCGATGAAATTGAGCAGGATCGTCGACAGGACGACATTGACGCCCCGCCAACGTTCGAGGCCGCCAGCGATGAGTGCCCAGACGGCTCCGGCGCCCATCGCCGCGGTCGCGCCCGCCATCAGGATCAGCCAGCCAGGACCCGGCGGTCGCATAGTGGTGCCGATGGCGATGAACGCGACGGCACCGAGCAGGTATTGCCCTTGGCCGCCGATATTGAGCACTCCGGCGCGAAAAGCGACACCGGCAGCCAAGCCACACAACAAGAGGGGGGCGACATCTTCCAGGCTGCGCGCGAGATTGGCGGGAGTGCTGAAGATGCCGCGTTGGATCACCTGCCACGCTGGCAATGGGCTATGCCCAGCCAACAACAATGCGACGGCAGCACAGGTCATGGTCAGCGTCACGACACCAAGGCTCACGAGCGCAATGCGCCCGCTATCCGTGAGGAAGGTGGTATCGTGTCGGCTCATGCCGCAGGCTCGCTCAGGCCCATCATGAGGCGACCGATAGCTGCGCGGTCGCTGGCTGGCCACGCGCTGGGCGTGAGCGTGCCCGCATGCATGACGAGGACGCGATCTGCGATGCTGAGCAATTCGTCGAGATCGCTGTGGACCAGCAGCACGCCCGCGCCGGTATCGCGTGCTGCGACCAGGCGATCGAAGACGAAACGGGTGGCCGCAATATCCAGGCCACGGGTCGGATTCACTGCGATGACCAGATCGGCAGGCTCGGCCAATTCGCGCGCCACCACGACCTTCTGCTGATTGCCGCCCGACAGCTGCCCCGCACGCAGATGCACGGAAGGCGTGTGGATGGAGAATTGGCGCACCAAGGCTTCGGCCTGCGCCGTCCAGCGACGCAGGTGCAGCCAGCCGCCTGCGCCAACCCATGGTCGCCGACGTTGGCTCCGCAGCAGCAGATTGTCGCGCACGGTGGCTTGGCTGATCAACCCATGACGCAGACGATCTTCCGGAATGACGGCGGTGCGCGTGACCTGATGGCGATTCAGACGCCCCGCAGCCGGACGCTGATGCCCCAGCAAGGTGGCGATCAGCGGGCCTTGCCCGTTACCATCGACCCCCGCAATCGCGGTGATCTCACCTCGACGCACCGTGAAATCGAGGGCGGGCTGATCCGCACGGGTGCGCAGGCCACTGACGGTCAACACCGGATCTCCCGGCGGCTGTGACGCGCGCGGAGCAGCAGGGACGCTGGGGGTCCCAACCATCAGTTCGGCCATGCGAGCCGCCGTCAATTCCCCGCTGAGTCCGCAATGGACGACACGACCGCGACGCAGGATGGCAACCGTATCGCAACAGCGCTCGACCTCGGCCAATTTATGGGTGATCAGAATGACGGTACGACCTTCGGCGGCGAGCGTGCGCAAGGCAGCAAGAAGCTCATCCACTTCTGACGGCGCTAGCACCGCGGTCGGTTCATCCAAGATCAGGGTGCGCCCACCCGTCGCGAGGGCTTTGAGAATTTCTAAGCGCTGCTGCTGGCCGACCGACGCCTCGCCGACCTTGCCGGGAATCGCGAGAGTCCAACCGAGACGCCCAGCCAAGTCGTCGATGCGTTGACGCAGTCCCGCACGATCCCCCGAGCCGACGCCGCGGCCCAGGGCCAGCGCTAAATTATCATCGAGCGATAAAGTCGGCACCAGGGCGAAATGCTGATGGACCATGCCGATGCCCAGGCGACGGGCATCACGGGGAGATCGCATGTGGACGCGCTGCCCGTCGACGAGAATCTCTCCCCGATCACGGCGCAGCAGGCCGTAGAGCAGGTGCATGGCCGTTGATTTTCCGGCTCCATTCTCGCCCAGCAGTCCATGGACTTGGCCGGGAGCAAACGTCAGACTGACATCACTCAACGCTGGAACGCCATCGAAGGCTTTGCTCAGGCGTTGCAGGATGATCATGCCAGCGGCCTCTTTCGCCCGAGCGTATAGCTCGGAATCATTCGCTAGGAATGATGATCTCACCGGCAGCTAGCTTGACACCGATCGCGTTAAGTTCGGTGAGGTGGGCCTCGGTGATGACCTCACCGATGAGACGCGGATTGGGAATGAAGGCGCAGGTGCCGCGCTTGAGATTTTCTTGCACCAGACCTGGTTCAGAGGTGCCGTCGCGCATGGCGGAAACGATACGGTCGAACGTTTCATCCAGGCGGATAGCGGCCGAGCCGAGAATGAAGTCGCGGCAGATCGGGTAGTCATTCTGGTCGGCAACGCAGCCGATGACCCAGGCCGAACGGGGACCGCTGCTGCGATTGGCGGCAGCGATGGCCTCAAAAATGCCACGGCTGGCGGCATCGACATTGTGGTAGATGACGTCAACGCCTTGGCGCAGCAGCGCTTCGGCTTGAGCTTTGTTCTGGGCCAGTTGATCCCAGCTGGTGTAGGTTTCGGCTACCGTAGCGTCAGGCAGCACACTGCGGACGCCGGCACGGAAACCGCGATAACAGGCTTTGACCGAAGGAATCGGCGCACCGCCAATATAACCGAAGGATTTCTTGGTACTGATGCGCGCTGCGAGCACCCCGGCTTGATAGGACGGATGCGACACATCGAAGTCGATCGTGATCACATTTGGTCTGGCGACATCGGCGCCGCTGACGACGAAGCGGGTGTTGAGGGTCTCTGCCGCGACTTCGGTCGCCGGGTTGAGATATTCGTAACCATGAGCGATGACCAGCTGAAAACCGAGGGCGGCGAATTGCTGCATTTCACCAGCGGCGCGATCTTGAGTGACTCTTTCCAAAATAGTCAGCTCGGCGCCGTGGCGCTCGGCAATGGCGCTCAGGCCCTCTTTGGCGAGTTGATTCCAGCCGCCGTCGGTCGTCGATCCGGTCGCAAGGAGTGCAATGCGCAGTTCTTCTGCAGGCAGCGCCGGAAGGAGGGCCAACAGACCAAGCAGGACGAAACGCACCATGGGCTCTCCTTCGACTTCGGGGGAGATTTAAGGGCAGTTTACCTGCTGTCCATAGCGACTATCGGAGAGTTTTGGCGTTTACCGCCCACCAATTGAAGGCGGTTTCGATCGCACGGTGACGATCCAGCGCATTGCCACGCGTATCAAAGCCGAAGTCCTGACCACTCAGCCGGATTAAAGCGCGATTGATGTGCGTGGCCGACACATTGGCTTCCAGGGCCATGATGAGGAACGGGATAGCGCGTTTGACGTCCAACAGCGCCAAGGCCTCGGCGCAGCGATGACGTACTCCTGGATCGGGATCCGACAAAGACTCAATGAGCACGTCGGCATGGTTGCGATCACCCAGGCGACCCAGGCCGATGGCGGCCATGCGGCGAATGTGCGGGCGATTATCGTAGCGAAGCGTTCTCGTCAGCAGGGCCGCTGCTTCGCTAGCTTCTAATGCTCCCAAGCTGGTCACCGCGCTGGCGCGAATAGCGTCGTCGGAATCATTCCCTCGTTGCAGATAATGGGGAGTTCCCATGGCTTCGAGTCGGGTTAGCGCCTTCAGGGCACCTGCCCGCACGCTGGCATCCCTGTGGTTGAGCAATTGTTGCAAAACGTTGGTCGCGGCTCCGGCCTGCAACTCAGCGAGGGACTCGGTGGCCGCCAGCAACACGGCTGGCGTTTGTTGATGGCCATCCGCTAACGGCAACAGGACCGGTGCAGCTTCCGCAATTCCAAGCCGACCCAAGGTCCGGATGGCCGCAATGACGCGCGCTTCATCGGGATGCTGCAAGTCGGCGTAGGTCAATTCCAGGCTGCGCGTAAAGACGAGATCCGCAGCACGAGCTGCCTGCATTAATTCACCATCACTGGCCGCCATCAGCGGCTGCGCGAGGGTAGACAAGCTGACGGCGAACAAACCAAGCACCGAGAGATTGGGACGCTTCACGGACGGTCTCCAGAGTGGCAAGAGCCTAGGTCGCCACCCAAGCCGTGGGTCCCCGCTCGCGGGTGGCGACGCCGCCTGTGTGCCACTGCTGGGCGGGGATTCCAGCACGAGCAGGGCAATTTCACTGGGCACGCGCGCAGGCGCAGGGTCCGACCAAGGTCCGGGTGAGGGTGGTCGAACCGACCCGAAGAAGATCTTCGATCAACACCCCATTTCCCCCGCCTCGTCGCCGATTGCGGGGAACGATTGGCGAGGAGGGCGATCTCGCAGGACGCAGTATCGTCGGATCCCACGCCACCAGGGCTCGCCCTCGATCACGGCCTCGGGCCAGACAAAGGCATGATCGGCGCCGGATGAGCGGCTCCGCCACCTGTCTCGCCCTGTCTGTGTCATCGCGTAACGATCGTCGCGAAGCGCAACACCCCGGATCTGCTGAGTCAACGCACAGGTTTCGGCGTAACCCCTGTATCAATAATGATTTGATGAGCTGGCACGGGGCCGGCACGATCGTCGCCATGGGCATCCTCATGCACCACAACCATCCACCCGCCCGTCATCCCATTTCCTCAACCCCCTTGCCCGGCCTCCGCAGTGGCGTCCTGGTCGCCGCGCTTGCAGCCATCGTGGCCCTTCCGGCTTCCGAAACACCGCCGGCCCAACTGACATTCGCCGAGGCGCTGACCAAAGGGAAGTTCTCCCTCGCGGCGCGCTATCGCTATGAACTCTACGATCAGGATTCAGTGCCCGGTTCGACCACTGCTGGCAACGGTCTGATCACGGATGAAGCGCGGGCCTCGACCATCCGCCTCGCGTTGGGCTATGCGACGCAGCCATTCCACGGTTTCAGCGGCTTCGTCCAGTTGGAGGGGGTCTATCACGTCGGAGCGCGGGAAGATTACCGCATTCCCAACCATCCGACCCAGGGCGCGAATACCCAGGCGATCATCGCCGATCCGCTCCAGACCGAACTGAACCAAGCGTATGTCAAATATCAGGGCCCGACGGGTGTTCCCATCATGGTGCTTGCCGGACGGGAGTCCTACGGTCTCAACAACGGACGCTTCATCAGTTTCTCGGGCTGGCGGCAGAACAATCAGAGCATCGATCTGGCTCGGATCTCAGCCAAGATCGGCCCTGCCACGGCGCATTACGCCTATCTGGGCCGAGTCCATCGGGTGGTCGGCATGGATGCCAGCGATGGGTCGCTGGACATGTCATCACATGTTGCCCATGTGGATTACCGTCGTCCCGATCAAGTAACGGCGTCGCTCTATGCCGTGCTGCTCGATTATGATGACGCCGCTCAGGCGGCCAATGACACTCAGAGCATCGGCATTCGGGCGACCGGGCCCTGGAAGATCGATGCGGATTGGAGCATCGTCTACACGGCCGAATACGCGCAGCAGAGCGATCGAGCTGACAATGCGGCGGAGGTCGATCTCGACTTTGTGAACGTGGAGTTGGGCGTGGGGTATCGCGCCCACCGTCTGTTTCTGGGTTGGTCGATGCTCGAAGGCGATGGGACGGTCAGCTTCCGCACACCATTGGCCCATCCCTTCAATGGCTGGACCGAGAAATTCCTCAATACGCCCATCAACGGTCTCGATGCGCGCTACGTCACCCTGACGGGAGCCATGCCGGGCGTTACCGGGGTGAGCTATACTCTCACCGGCTACGACTACCACGCCACTGAAGGCGATGCGCATTATGGCCATGAAATCGACGCGGCCCTGGAATGGAAAGCCGATCCGATTCTGAAGAACCTGATCATCGGTTGGCGCTTCGGCATGTATGAGGCCGATGAGTTGTTCACCGACTCGTTGCGCACCTCGATCTATACCGCCTTGGCATTCTGAGTCACCTCACCTTTCTTCTTAGGAATCCATTATGCATCTTTCTTCCCTGATCTCCATCCTCCTGCTCGCTGGTGGTCTGCTGTCCAGTGCCGCCGCTGCCGATCTACGCAAGGAGACGCTCCTGGTCGTCACGTCAGCCGGACCGAACTCACTCGATATCCACGGAGTCGGTGCCAATCGTCCCAGCTACGGCGCGTCATGGAATCTCTACGATCGGTTGGTGTCGTTCGGGTCCAAGACCATGCCGGACGGATCGACCAGCTATGATTACACCACGATCGTCCCCGAACTGGCCGAACGGTGGGAGGTGGCTGCCGATGGGCTGTCGATCACGTTCACCTTGCGCGCCGATGCCACCTTCCATGACGGCACTCCCGTGACGGCTGACGACGTCAAGTGGTCCTTCGATCGCGCTGTCAGCGTCGGGGGGTTCCCGACCTTCCAGTTCAAGGCGGCCTCTCTGGAAAAACCGGAGCAGTTTTCGGTCGTCGATACGCGAACGTTCCGCGTCACTCTACCCCGTCCGGACAAGCTCGCCTTGTCTGACCTCGCCACGCCGGTGGCGATTGTGATCAACGCCAAGGTGGCCAAAGCACAGGCGACTGAGAAGGACCCGTGGGCATTGGACTGGCTGAAAAGTAACGTGGCCGGGTCGGGCGCCTATCGCCTGGTGTCGTGGAAGCCGGGAACCGAGATCGCCTTTGAGCGTTACGAGGGCTGGAAATCCGGATCGATGCCAGCGATCCGCCGCGTGCTCTTTCGCGAGGTGCCATCGACCGGTGCGCAATTCGCGTTGCTCAAGCGCGGTGACGCCGACCTGATCTTCAACTTGCCCGCCAAGGATGCTCGTGATCTGGCTGCCACCAGCGAACACCGGGTGATCAGCACCCCGATCGAAAATGCGATGTGGTATCTAGGCATGAAGACGGATGCCCCGCCCTTCGACAACGTCAAAGTGCGCCAGGCGGTGGCGTTGGCCGTTCCATACGAAGCGATCATGTCCTCGGTGATGTATGGTCGCGGAGCGCCGCTCTTCGCTGCCACGACGCCGCCGAGCGCCGCGACCTGGCCCTGTCCCACGCCATGGACCACCGACGTGGATAAGGCCAAGGCGTTGCTGGCCGAGGCTGGGTTGCCCAACGGCTTCAGTACCCGTATCGCCTTCGATCAGAGCTTGAGCAATCCCAGCGAACCGATCGCCCTGCTGGTGCAGGAATCGTTGGCGAAGATTGGGATCACCTCGGTGATCGAAAAAATCCCGGGTTCAAACTGGCGGTCGGCGCTGCTCAAGAAGGATCTGCCATTGGTGATCAACAACATGGGCGGCTGGCTGAATTACCCTGAATACTTCTTCTTCTGGGCCTACCATGGTCAGAACGCGGTCTTCAACACGATGTCCTACCGTAATCCGCAGGTCGATGCTTTGGTCGATGCGGCGCGGATGGAGGCCGATCCGGACCGCTATGCCGAAACGGTGGCCCAGTTTATCGCCATCGCCTACGACGAAGTGCCGCGGGTACCGCTGTTCCAGCCGGTGCTCGATGTGGCGATGCAGAAGAACATCAGCGGTTATCGCTACTGGTTCCATCGCCAGCTCGACTTCCGGCAACTGGTGAAGCACTAATTCACCCGGTGGTGAACCGGTCGGGAGCAATCCCGGCCGCAGGCCTCCTGGCGCGTCCACACCGCGCCGGGAGGAGCCACCCCAATCGCTACCGTTGATCAGAAACGCGAGACGACCATGAACATTGCCTGGACCCTCGGTCGCCGTTTGTTGTCGGCGGTGCCAACGTTGATCGGGGTGTTGGTCATCACCTTTCTCATCACTCGCGCTTTGCCCGGTGATCCGGCGGCATTCTTCGCCGGACCGGCAGCGACGGAGGAGGCGGTGGCCGAAGTCCGGGCCAAGCTCGGACTCGACCGCTCGCTGCTGGCGCAATTCGGCATCTACGTCGGCGATCTCGCCCAAGGTGATCTGGGCCAGGCGCTGACCACCGGACAGCCGGTACTGACTGAGGTACTGCAGCGTCTGCCGGCTTCCCTCGAATTGACCTTATGTGGGCTGGCACTCGCCATCCTCGTCGGACTTCCCCTTGGCATTCTTGCGGCGACCAAACCGGGTTCGCCGATCGACCATGTCTGTCGGGTGTTGGCGACCCTCGGCGTTTCGATGCCATCCTTCTTTCTTGGGCTGCTGTTGATTTGGATCTTCTATTATTTGCTGGGATGGGTACCCGCGCCAATTGGCCGCTTGGATCCCTTCATCGCCGCACCGACGACGATCACCGGCTTCTATCTGATCGATGCGCTGTTTACCGGAAATGGCAGTGCATTCACCGCGGCGGCTGCGCAAATGGTGCTGCCAGCGGTGACGCTGGGGTTGTTCGCCTTGGCACCGATCGCCCGCATGACCCGCGCCTCGATGCTGGAGGCGCTCGCGTCGGAATATGTCCGTGCTGCCCGTGCCGCCGGTATCGCGCCGACGCGCATCTTGCTCGCCTACGCGCTCCGCAACGCCTTGCTGCCCGTGGTCACCACTCTCGGCATGGTGTTCTCCTATCTGCTCGGCATCAACGTGTTGGTGGAGAAGGTCTTCGCGTGGCCTGGCGTCGGATCCTTCTCGTTCGAGGCGCTTCTGGCGGGTGACTACAACTCGGTCCAGGGCTTTATTCTCACCATGGGTATCCTGTTCGTATTGCTCAATGCCGGCATTGATCTTCTGTACGGAATCATCGACCCGCGGGTGCGTCTCGCGGGCGGGAAATGAGATCACCATGACTGCTGCCGCATCTGCCACTGAGATCCCGTCCGAACCCCATCCCTATTTCATCGCCCTGCGCCAAGTGGCGAGCGAGAATCCGCTGTCGGTGGTCGCTGCGCTGCTGCTAGTCATCTTTGTCGCCGTCGCTGCGGTCGGGCCGATGCTCGTGCCCTATGATCCCCTGCTGACCGATGCGGCTGCAGCCTTGCAAGCTCCATCGCTCACGCACTGGTTCGGAACCGATCAGTTGGGCCGCGACATCTTCAGCCGGGTCATCGTCGGTGCGCGCACCGATCTGCTGATTGCTTTAGGATCGGTCGTGCTCGCCGCCACCGGGGGAAGCGTGCTGGGTATGTGCGCCGGATTCTTCGGCGGTCGCTGGGAGTCGCTGACCGTGCGCGGCATGGACATGCTGATGGCATTTCCGCTATTCGTCTTGGCCATGGCCATTGTCGCAGCCCTAGGCAACACCGTGACCAATATCGTCCTTGCCAGCGCCATCATCAACTTGCCCTTCTATGTGCGCCTCGCACGTGCGGAAACCAGCGTGCTTCGCAGTGCCGGTTTCGTCGAAGCCGCACGTCTGGCGGGAGCCGGTTCGCCACGCGTGCTCTTCACCCATCTGCTGCCCAATCTACTGCCGCCGTTGGCGGTGCAGGCGTCCCTCAACATGGGTTGGGCCATGCTCAATGCGGCTGGTCTATCCTTCATTGGCCTGGGCGTGCGACCGCCTGCTCCGGAATGGGGTCTGATGGTGTCAGAGGGGGCGAGCCACGTGATCTCGGGCGAGTGGTGGGTGTCGCTGTTTCCAGGGCTCGCCCTGATGCTCGCGGTGCTGACCTTCAACCTGCTTGGCGATGGCCTGCGCGACCTGGTCGATCCCAAACGCCGTACCTGAGGATTCTGCCATGCTGGCTATCGACGATTTTTCGCTGCACTTCACCACGCGCCGTGGGCCGTTGCGCGTGTTGGACGGAATCTCACTTGAGGTCGCCGCGGGTGAGACGGTCGGATTGGTCGGCGAATCGGGATCCGGAAAATCCGTTCTCGCCTTCGCCTTGCTCGGTCTGCTGCCCGGAAATGCGCGAATCACCAGTGGCCGCTTGCTGCTGGTAGAGCGTGATCTGCTGCGATTGGGTGCCGGTGAGCGGCGCCGAACCTGCGGTCGCGACATCGCCATGGTGTTCCAGAACTATCGCGCGGCGCTCAATCCCATCCGCACTGTCGGCGATCAACTGGCAGATGTGCTGTGCCGCCATACCGGCATCGGTCGCCGTGCCGCTTGGACGCGCGCGATCGAACTCTTGGCACAAGTGCGCATCCCGGATCCTGAGCGCCGAGCGCGGGCGTATCCGTTCGAGCTGTCCGGCGGCCAATGCCAACGGGTGATGATCGCCTTAGCGCTTTCATGTCGACCGCGTCTGTTGCTGGCAGACGAGCCGGTCACCGGTCTGGACGTCACCACGCAAGCCCTGGTGATGGATCTGATTCTGGAGCTGGCACGCGATCACGGCACCGCGGTACTGCTGATCACCCATGATCTTGCCCTCGCGGCGGAGCGTTGCGCCCGCATCGCAGTGATGCATGCGGGACATGTGGTCGAGGTTGCACCGTCTGCCGCATTGGCTGCCTCTCCGGCTCATCCCTACACCGCCAAGCTGCTTGCGGCTACGCCGGCAGGTGCACACGACATCGCCTCGATGCCGGTAATGGCGGGCAACTTGCCGGACTTGGTGGGAACCGTTCCGCCCTGTCGATTTTCTGGCCGTTGCGAACGCCGCACCGCCGCGTGCGAGGAGCCCGCACTTCGTTTACGAGCCAGGGGCGAGCGTCATCACGTCGCGTGCCGTCACCCACTCCTCACCGCCGAAGCCGCTCCCTCGGAGGTCGCATGAGTCACGAACCCTTGCTGGAGGTCGATCGGGTGGTCAAACGCTTCCCGGTCGGATCGGGTTATCTGCACGCAGTCGACGAAGTGAGTTTCACCATCGGCCGTGGTGAATCCGTGGGGCTGGTCGGCGAATCCGGCTGCGGCAAGTCGACGTTGGCGAAGCTGGTCACGCGTCTGGCCGATCCTGATGACGGGGCGATCCGCTATAACGGGACCGATATCGGCGCGACAACCCTGCGGGCCTTCGCGCGCGATCCGACCCGGGCACGTATCCAGACCGTGTTCCAGGATGCCACGGACAGCCTCAATCCGCGGCGAACGGTTGGCGACGCCATCGCCGAGCCACTGCTGTTGCTGTGTGCCATGCATGATCGCGTCGCCCGCCGGGCGCGGGTCGAAGAGTTGGCCGATCAGGTGGCGCTGCCCCGACCGTGTTTGGATCGCTATCCACACCAACTCTCGGGTGGGCAGCGCGCCCGGGTCGGCATTGCGCGCGCTTTGGCGAGTCGGCCCTCGCTGATCGTACTCGACGAGCCGACAGCCGCCCTCGACGTCTCGGTGCAGGCGGTGGTGTTGAAGCTGCTCGATCGGCTGCGACGAGACCTCGGGGTCAGTTATCTGTTCGTCTCGCACGATCTGCATGTGGTCAAACTGCTGTGCTCCCGGGTGCTGGTGATGTACCTGGGCGTCATCGTCGAAGCGGGTCCAGTGGCGGAGTTGTTCGCCCGGCCCCAACATCCCTACACTCGCGCTCTGCTGTCAGCGTCGCCCGGAGCTCCAGCCGGTGACCGCATTACCTTGCAAGGCCAGGCAAGCAGCCCTGTCGATCCCAACCCGCATGCCTGCCGGTTGGTGGGACGGTGTCCGTATCAGAAACCGCGTTGCGCAACCGAGATTCCACGACTGCGATCCGAGGGTGAAAGTACCGTGGCTTGCCACTTTCCCCTGACGGCTCTCGACCGGATGACTGGGGAAAATGCTGCGGATGGCAACACTGCGGAAACCGTCCGTGTCGGGTAGGGTTCTCTGGTGAAACCGCTCGGTCATTGGCTCATCCTCGGAGGCATCCTGTTGGCCGGGATGTGGCTCACGCTGCACGTGACCGCCGCAGTTCGCGCCGATGCCGAGGCCCAGGTGCGCGACGAGTTGACCAGTCTGACCCGTGAACGGGTGGAGCAATTGCGTACGCAAGTCTTGCGGTCGATGGAAAGTCTCAACGCCATCAGCGCCCTGTTCACCGCGGTTCCGGAGACGACCCGTTCGGAATTCCGAACCTTCGTCGCGGCGATGTTGGAACGCCAGCCGGAGCTGCAGGCGTTGGAGTGGATTCCCCGCGTTGCCGCGGCGGAACGCGAAGCGTACGAACTGGCCGCAGCTGCCGACGGTCTGGATGGATTCCGCATCACTGAATTGACCGCTGATGGCGCTCTGGTTCCGGCCGGAATACGCGGCGAATATTTTCCGGTGTTCTATCTCGAACCCCTGCGCGGGAATGCGCCAGCGCTGGGGTTGGATCTGTTTCACCATCCTGAACGGCGCGCGGCACTCGACCAGGCGCGGGCCAGTGGTCAGGCGGTGGCGACTGCACCGGTACGCTTGGCGCAGGGACCGACGACCCGTTCGGGGTTCCTGGTCTTTCAACCGGTCACACCACCGAGCAGCGGCCATCTCGGATTCGGCCTCGCGGTTTTTCGCTTGGATCGGTTGGTGGGACCGGCGCTCGGACCCTTGGCTGAACGCGGTTTGCAGATCGAATTGCATGACATCGCTGCCCCGGGTCCGCCGCTGCAGGTTCTCGGCACCCCAACTCCAGGCATGCCGGCCTGGAGCCGCACCGAACGGTTGGCCTTTGCCGGACGCACCTGGGAAGTCCGCGTGGCACCGGGTGCTGACTTGCCTCCCGCGCCCGCTGGAGCGCTGCTGTGGTTGGCGCCTGCCGGCATTCTCACGGTCACCTTCCTGCTTGCGGGGTACCTCCTGGCTGGACTTCATCGCACCGCGGAGATCGAGCGCAAGGTCCGTGAGAAGACCGCCGAGCTGTCGCGCGAAGTCGCCGAGCGTGAGCATGCCGAGCGGATTGCGCGCGAGGCCGAGCGGCGCTCCCGCAGCATCGTTGAGAACGCCATCGATGGCATCTTCCAGAGTACACCCGAGGGCAGATATCTGAGCGTCAATCCCGCCTTGGCGCGTATGTATGGCTACGCATCGACCACGGACCTGCTCGCCGCATTCTCGGATATCGGCAGCCAACTCTACATCGACCCGAACCGGCGCACGGATTTCATCGCCGCCGTCAGCGCCCAGGGATCCGTGACCAATTTCGTTTCCCAGGTGCGCCGCCGCGACGGTAGCGTGATTTGGATCTCGGAAAACGTCATCGTCGTGCGTGACGACGCTGGCGCGGTCCAATACTTCGAAGGCATCGTCGGTGACGTGACGGCGCAGGTCCAGGCCTCTGAGCAGCGTGAGCATGCCCACGAGTTCCTGGAGAGTCGGGTAGCCGAGCGGACAGCGCAGCTTGCTGAGGCCAACGTGGCCTTGACCAGTGAGGTCGCCGAGCGCATGCGCGCCGAAGCGGCAGCCGAAGCCGCCAATTCGGCGAAGACCCAGTTTCTCGCCAATATGAGCCACGAACTGCGTACGCCGCTCAATGCCATTCTCGGTCATGCCCAACTGCTGCGGCTCGACCCAGGGCTTGATCGCGAGCGCGGGAGTGCGCTCCAGGCCATTACGGAAGGGGGACGCCATCTCTTGACGTTGGTCAATGGCGTGCTCGATCTATCGAAAATCGAAGCCGGCCACATGGATCTGGAGCCGGTGGCCTTTGATCTTGACGTGCTGCTGCGTGGGCTCGAAGCGCTCTTTGCCCAGCGCTGCCGGCAAAAGCAGCTGGCTCTGCACATCACTGGTGGAGGAAGCCGCTGGGTCCAGGGTGACGAAGGCAAACTGCGCCAAGTGCTCATCAACTTGCTTGCCAACGCCATCGCGTACACCGCGCACGGCGAAGTCCGCCTCTGCGTCGTTGATACCGAAGGCGATGCCATCCGATTTTCCGTCACCGACACCGGCCCCGGCATTCCCGCGGCGGCGCAGGCGCTCATCTTCGAACCGTTCCATCAGGAGGTCGCCGCGCGCGGCAACGGCGGTACCGGTCTGGGACTGACGATTTCACGTCGCCTCGTGGCATTGATGGGTGGGGATTTGACCGTGCAGGCCGTTGCTGGGCAGGGCAGCATGTTCGCTTTCGAAGTACCGCTCCCCCGCTTGGCCCAGTGCGATCCGCACGCCGACGATCGTCGTCTCCAGGGTTTACGTCTGGCGGATGGCCAGCGGGTTCGGGCATTGGTCCTCGATGACTTGGAATCGAATCGCGACGTGCTTGCCCGTCTGCTGCGCCATCTCGGTTGCACCGTGGCGCTGGCAGCGGACCCGGCGCAGGCGGCGGCGATCCTGGCCGACGAACCGGCTGACATCGCCTTCATCGATCTGCGATTGAGTGGGATGGAGGGCACCGCTTGGGTGCGGGCGCTACGCCAACGCCTCCCGGATCTTCGCACCCGTTTCGTCTCCTATTCGGCCTCGGCTTTCGCGCATGATCGCGCCCGTTGCGCCGAAGCGGGATTTGCCGGTTTCCTGCCCAAACCCGTGCGGCTCGATGATCTCCATGCGTGCCTGATGGCGGTGCTGGCGGTGACGTTCACGACGCCTGAGCGGTCAGCGTCACAGGCCACGGTTGACACGGAATCACCATCAGCACTGGAACTAGCTCTGCCGGAATCCCTGCGCTGCACCTTGCGCGCCGCTGCTGAGATCGGCGACTGCGCGGAACTGCGGCGGTTGCTCATGGCATGGCCAGCCGAAGGCGAAGCCGCGCTGTGGCGCGGACGCCTGCTGCTGCACGTGGAGCGCTTCGCCACCGATGCTCTCATAGAACTGTTGTCGCCATCTCCCGCTCCCCTCAGCGTTCCGGTGCCATGACCAATTCCGCCGATACCCAAGCCACCATTCTCTTGGTGGACGATGTTGCTGCCAATCTGAGCGCATTATCCACCACACTGGAGAAGTCAGGTTACCGCGTGCTCACCGCGCTCTCAGGGGCGGCGGCACTGAAGACGGCGGCCAAGGCCCACCCGGATCTCATCCTGCTCGATCTCCTGATGCCGGAAATGGACGGGCTTGAGACCTGCCGTCACTTGAAGACTGATCCAGCGTTGAGTGGGATCCCGGTGCTCTTCATTACGGCGAATGGGGAGACGGACAGCGTGGTGCACGGCTTCGCTGGCGGTGGCGTCGATTACATCACCAAGCCATTTCGGGTCGAAGAGGTGCTGGCGCGGGTATCCACCCATTTGCGAGTCGCGCGTCTGACCGGAGAACTGCGACAACGCAACGCAGCACTGCAAGCTGAGATCAACCGGCGAGTGCTGGCCGAACTCGCTTTGCGGACCGCTGACGAAAAGCTGTCGATCCTCTCTGCAGCCGAGGCACGACAGTGGGGGGTCAATGGCCTGATCGGTCGCAGCCCTCGCTTCAGTGCAATGATTGGCGAATTACGCAGCGTTCAGGCCTTCCCGCGCACCAATGTGTTGCTGACGGGGGAGAGCGGCACCGGCAAAGAATTATTGGCGCGCGCGATCCACTTCGGAAGTCCACAGGCCGGTGGCCCCTTCGTGCCGGTAAACTGCTCTGCCCTACCGTCGGAACTCGCGGAATCACTGCTCTTTGGCCATCTCAAGGGATCGTTTACCGGCGCCGCCACCGACCGTAAAGGCTGGTTCGAGTTGGCGCACGATGGTACCTTGTTCCTCGATGAGATCGGCGACATGCCCTATCCGCTGCAAGCAAAATTGCTGCGGGTTCTAGAAGATGGTGTCGTACTGCCCGTTGGCGCGGCTCAAGGCCGACGGGTACAGGTACGGATCGTCGCCGCGACCAATGTCGATCTACCGGCAAAGATCGCCGATGGACGGTTCCGCGAGGACCTCTATTACCGCCTCAACCACTACAGCATTATCGTTCCGCCGCTGCGCCAACGTCGGGACGACATTCCCCTGCTGGCGGCGTATTTTCTCGGTCAGCTCGCAAGCGAGCTGAAACGGCCAACGCCGACGCTCCATGCCGAGGCGATGGAGCGTCTGATCGCGCACGACTATCCTGGAAACATTCGTGAGCTGAAAAACACCATTGAGCGTGCCTTGATCCATTCCGGCGGTGGCGAGGTGCGTGGTGCGCACATCGTGTTCGCGACCGCCAGCGGCGGCCGTTCACCACCGGTTTCCGCCCATGAAGCGCGTGATTTCAATATCGCTCGCAACGAAAACCGCTTGATAAGTGAAGCCATCGCCGCTGCTGACGGTAATCTGTCAGCTGCAGCCCGCCTACTCGGGATCAATCGCGCGTCGCTCTATCGCTGGCAGATGCGGATGCAGCAATCGGAAGTCACCGCCACCACGGCCAAAGCAACGCACTGATCGCTCATGGAATCATCGCCCGCTCCTGAGATGCTGTCTATCGACCTGGAATCACGTATTTCGGCCTGCTTGGCGCGTTGTGATGCCTATGAACAGATAGACCCCGCAGTATGGATCCATCGGCTTTCTGGCGATGAACTACGGCCCCATGCTCGGCGCGTTGCGGCAAAATCCCTCGCTCAGCAACCGCTCGCCGGCTGGACGCTGGCGATCAAGGACAACATCGACCTGGCAGGAGTGCCGACCACCGCAGCTTGTCCATCGTATGCCTATATCCCCACCACGTCGGCGCCGGTGGTGGAACGCCTGCTCACCGCTGGCGCGATTCCAATCGGCAAGACGAACCTTGATCAGTTCGCCACGGGTTTGGTCGGAACGCGCTCGCCCTACGGTGCGCCGCGCAATGTCTTCAATGCCGACTACATCAGCGGCGGGTCGAGCAGCGGTTCAGCGATCGCAGTGGCCGCGGGTCTGGTCGATGTTGCATTGGGGACCGATACCGCTGGATCCGGCCGGGTTCCTGCCGCGCTCAACGGCATCATCGGCTTCAAGCCGACCCGAGGACGACTGAGCACGCGCGGCACGGTGCCCGCCTGCCGTTCGTTGGATTGCGTTTCCCTCTTCACGCGCACGGTTGGCGACGCTGCACACCTGTTGTCGATCTGCGATGGTTACGATGCGCTGGATCCATTTTCACGCCCAGTTCCTGCGGTAGTGCCACTGGACCTCCCCCAGCGTATTGGCATTCCCCGTACAGCGGATCTCGAATGGGATGGACATGGGCAATCGCGGGCCTTGTTCACCGCAGCAATCGACCGTTTGCGGGCACTGGGCTGCGACGTGGTCGACATCGACTTTACGCTATTTCTGGCCACCGCACGCCTGCTCTATGAAGGACCCTGGCCCGCCGAACGTTACGCTGCAGTGGGCGATTTCATCGACCGACAAGGCGATGATCCGGCACTCGATCCCACGGTCGCCGCAATCATCCGGAGTGGTGGGCGCTTGCGTGCCAGCGAGGTCTTCGTTGGTCTGCACCGTTTGGCCGAACTGCAGCGCGCTGCAGACGAGGTTTTCGCAACGGTCGACGTTCTGATGGTTCCGACCATTACCACGATTGCGACCGTCGCCGAGGTCCAGGCCGATCCATTGACGGTGAATGCGCGGTTCGGACAGACGAATAATTTTATGAATCTGCTCGATCTGTGCGGTTTGACGGTCCCAGCCGGTCGGCACAGCGAAGGTCCCGGCTTCGGCGTCACTTTCATCGGCCCGGCATGGGCGGATCACCGGTTGTTGGCGGTGGGCGGCCTTTTCCATGGCGAGCAGTCCCCGTAGCCCGGTGCCAGCCAAGGACGACCGACGTCGCGCGTCCCTTCGCCGGTCGTCGCGCGCGTCGTTGCATCGCTCGGCATTTCTGCGCGGGATGTTGAGACCCCAAAAAACAACCGGCGCGACCTGAGGTCGCACCGGTTGCAGGCTGGTCTTGATCAGCGTTTCACCAAGCGGTCGCTTTACAGCGTGGCCGGATTCTGGCCGACATGCGGGTGGTTGTCGGTCTTGTACAGCTTGAGGCGCTTGAGCATGCCGCGGGCGGCACGGGTCTTCGGCAGCATGCGGCGGACCGCGAGTTGGAGGACGTCTTCCGGACGACGGGCCTGGAGTTCGTTGAAGCTGAACTCCTGCAAGCCGCCGATGAAGCCGGTGTGGAAGCGATAGACCTTCTTTTCGGCCTTGTCGCCGGTCACGACCAGCTTGTCGACGTCGGTCACGACGACGAAGTCGCCCTGATCAACGGCGGGGGTGTAGGACGCCTTGCGCTTGCCCATGAGGGTATCAGCGATGCGGGTCGCGAGCTTGCCGAGCACCTGGTTCTTGGCGCTGACGACATACCAGTTACGGCTGGCGGTCTCGGTCTTGGGATGAGTGGTCTGATGCATGGTGGGTCTCTGGCTGACGTCGTGAAACGTCGGGGTCACTGCTTGATGCGAAGAAGGCCGGCGTCGATCTCTTGGACGATAAGATCGATCTTGTCGTAGTGGCGCTGATTGGTCGGCGGCTGCACCATGGGCGCAGCACCGTTGTTCAGCTCCTTCAAGCGACGGTTGATGATGGTCACAAAGTTGTAGTACCCGCCGACCTTGGCGATGGCCTCAGCGTATTGGGTGTTTTCGAGGGTCATGCGGTCGGGGCTCCGTCGGAGGGGCCGCAGGTTATAGGCCGCCTGGGGGGTTACAAGGGGGTCTCTTGCTTGGTTGCGGCTTGGGTGCGGCTTGGTTGCGAGTGTCAAGTTTCGGAGCGCAGTTCGGGCGCAGATAGCCGCGACAGGACTCCCACATCCATGCGAACACCGAAGGGGGCGCGAGCACCCACACGGTATTCCTTACTCCGCAGCGACCCTGTGACTGGCGGTCACTGTGCACGGGTTTACGGTAAGCGCCCGTCCAAGGAAACCCGTGAGCACGCCCACCCCCGCTGAAAATCGTACCATCGCCTACCACGACGGTGCCTGGAAGCCGCTGCCTGAGTGCACGGTGCCGATCAACACCCACGCCCTGCAATACGGCACCGGGGTCTTCGAAGGCATCCGCGGCTATTGGAATGGCAGCCAGATCAACCTGCTCTTCCTGCGTGAGCACTTCGAGCGCCTTGCCCGCAATGCGGCGATGATGTTCATGCAGGCACCCAGCGTCGACGAGATGGTCGCCATCGCCGCCGACGTGGTGCGCCGCAACGCGCCGACGCAAAATATTTATTTGCGCCCAGTGGTGTTCAAGAAGGGCACGCAACTCGGCCCGGTGCTGCTCAAAGTGCCAGACGGTTTCATGTGCTACATGCAGCCGCTCGGCGATTATCTCGACACCAGCAAAGGCCTGGAGGTCTGCGTGTCGTCGTGGCGGCGGCTCGCTGACAACATGATTCCCACGCGCTCAAAGGCGACCGGCGGCTACCTCAATTCGGCGCTCGCCAAAAGCGAAGCGGTGATCAACGGCTACGACGAAGCGATCTTCCTCAACGACCGCAGCCAAGTCGCCGAAGGCTCGGCCGAGAATATTTTCCTCGTCCGCGACGGCCATCTGCACACGCCTGATCGCACCGCCGATATTCTCGAAGGTATCACGCGTAAAGCACTGATCACCATCGCGCGTGACCTGGGCATCGCGGTTGAAGAACGCCCCATCGCACGCACTGAACTCTACCACGCCGACGAGATCTTCCTCTGCGGCACTGGCTGCCAGGTCTCGTGGGTGCGCACCATCGACCGTCGCAACGTCGGCCCCGGCACGCGCGGCCCGATCACCGCACGGATTCAGGAAGCCTACGAAAACGCGGTCTACGGCCGCGATCCCAAGCGCGCGACCTGGTTATCACCAGTCTGATCCGGACCGGACCCGCAGTCACAGGAGACACAGAGACGCGGAGGAAGACAGCGGTGGTAGAGCTGTTGGCTGCCAACTCTCCGCTATTTCTCTGTCTCCTGCACTTTCCCTTTTTCTCGTCTCTGCGTCCCTCCGCGTCTCTGTGTCTCCTGTGACTGCGGACTGCGGACTGCGGAATCAGCGCGCGGCGTTGAGATCCGCGTTCATCGCGTCGAGGGCAGCGCGAGCAGCACTGCGCCAGTCGGCGCTGGAAGACTGCCACGCTCCGATGATGCCGCGGCTGGAATTGATCAGTACCCCGCGACCGTCATCTCGGCGGCCGGCAAGGGCGTCGCTGGCGCTGCCGCCTTGAGCGCCGTAGCCGGGCACCAGGAACAGGGTGTCGGGCATCAAGGTGCGCAGGTAGCGGGCTTGATCCGGATAGGTCGCGCCGACGACGGCGCCGACATCAGATAGGCCGCACGCACCGCGCCGGGACGCGCCCCAGGCGGTGACCAAACGCGCCATGCGTTCCGCGACGCAGCCATCGCTGGTCGTCAGATCCTGCAGATCACCGCTCGAAGGATTGCTGGTTTTCACCAACACAAAGAGGCCGCGACCGGCGCTGACATCAGCCAGGAACGGCGTGACGCCATCGGCGCCGAGATAGCCGTTCACGGTCAGCCAATCACCGTCCATGCCGGTCAGTTTCGCGCCACCCAATCCCGGCGCATCGCCGAGAAACGCTTGGCGATAATGCTCTGCGGTTGAACCGATGTCGCCACGCTTGGCGTCGATGATGATCGGAATGCCGGCCGCGCGCGCATAGGCCACGGTGTCGGTCAGACAGCGCCAGCCAGCGACACCGTAAGCCTCATAACAGGCCGCCTGCGGCTTGACCGCTGCGCAGCGTCCGACGCAGGCATCAATGAGCCCCCGATTAAACGCGAGGAAGGCATGCGCCACCGCATCCTGCGTGTCGCCATGCGCAGCGAGCGCGACATCGCGCAGCGCCGGCGGAATCAGAGCCGGGCGCGGATCAAGACCCACACAGGCGACGGAACCAGTGCGGTCGATGACGGATTGGAGCTGGTCGGCGGCGTGCATGTGGTTCGGTCCGGGAGTCCGGAAGTCCGGAAGTCTCGTGGGAGGAAAGCTTGTGGCGGATTGAGGTGGGGTATTCCATGCCACCCCATGCGACGTGCAAGCCGCTGTTCAAAAAGACTTCCGGACGTCCGGACTTCCCGACTCCCGGACCGGGGCAATGGATCTCGCCCGCAATGCTTCGCGGCAGGCCGCGGCGACGGTGGCGACTGGGAGGGCGGACGGATACGATCGGTCGTTGGCGTCGACGCTGGCGAGTTGGGCGGTGAAGGCGACGCGCGCGGCGGCGGGGCGTTCTGCCCAGCGGCAGGGGTGGGTTTCCAGCGCTTGCAGACGCTGCACGGCGCGCGACAGATCGGGCCACACCACGCGCGGACGGCGCACGGTGGCAGCCCACGAGTGTCCAGGGGCTTCAAGCACGTAGCAGGTGCCGGGGTGCGGGCCGTGGTCGACGCGCTCGGCGCCGAGGCGGAAGCAGGTGTCGCCCCAGTGATCGGCCAAAGCCCACACCGGCCAGTCGTCGGCGGTGGGCACGGCAAGAAATTGATCCCACGCGTGGCCGTTGACGCGCGTCCAGGCGAGGCTGACGAGATCGCCGAGGTGCTCGATCGTGATCTCGGTGCGCGAGCGCAGACGTTCGCGCGCGGCAACCACGTTGGCCCAAGCCGCGTCCCGCGCGGCATCGGGTTGGGCGGCGGCGGCGATCAGGTCCGGCAATTCGTCGGTGACGCGAGTCAGGCAGCGGCGCTCCCAATCGGCACCGCGGACGCGTTCTTGCAGAATCAGCTGATGCAGGCACCAACACAGACGCAGGGCAGCTTCGTCATGAAAGGAGCAGAAATCACCGCATTCAGCGGCGTCTTCAAGGAGGCTGGCGTGGTCGAGCACGTCCACACCGCGACTGGCACAGGCGACGGCAAGCACCCCATCGGCGTCGATGTGATCATTGGCGACCCACGTAAAGCGGTCGAGCTGCCTGGGGTCGGTGGCGAGGACGCGCAGCACTTGGCCGGTGCTGGTGTCGGCGCGCCAGGCCTCGGGCAAGGGCGGCGCGTCGGGCCAATGGCTCCACGTGGCGGCACC
>CAYQAQ010000005.1:21903-22314 GCA_964415495.1 uncultured candidatus Brocadiaceae bacterium
GGCCGCAGTCAACGATCAGCGTGTCTGGTGGCGGTGGGGTTGAGCCCAGAAACAACGGGGCGGGCATTGCCTCAGCGGGCCAGCTCGGCGCGGGCTTGGTCGGCCCAGGGACCGCTGCCATTGGCGACGAAGGCCAGCACCTTGCGCGCGTCAGCCGTGCGGCCTTGGGTCTTCAGGGTCTGGGCAATCACGAAGAGCGCTTCGTTGCCTTCGGGACTATCGGCGCGCACTTGGGTCAGGATGGTCATCGCATCTTGCGGCCGACCCAGGGCGAGCAGACAACGGCCTTCTTCGATGATGACCTTGTTGGTGCGCTCGGCCGGACGCAGACCGGTGATGATGGCGCGCGCTTGTGACGCATCGCCGCTGTCGCGCCACGCGCGGACCTCTTCCAGAATGGCGGCTTCGCTG
>CAYQAQ010000006.1:0-2167 GCA_964415495.1 uncultured candidatus Brocadiaceae bacterium
GGCGATGGCCCGCGGTGCCGGCGAAGTAGCGCCGCTGATGCTGGTCGGTGCGGTGAAGCTCGCGCCTGACCTGCCCTTCGACTTCAGCAACTGGTCGGGCAGCCTGGGTTGGATACCGACCGGGCCGTTCCATCTTGACCGCAGTTTCATGCACCTGGGCTTTCACATCTACGACGTCGGCTTCCAGAGCCAGGACAGCGAGGCTTCACGGCCCATGGTGTTCACCACCACGCTGCTGCTGATCGTCCTCGTTGTCGCCCTCAACATCACTGCCATGTGGCTGCGCACGCGTCTGCGCCGTCGCTTCGGCGGCAGCCAGTTCTAGGAGTTTTTATGGCAGGTATCACGTCCCCCGGCGCTACGCCGTCTGAATCGCGCGCCAAGGATCAGACCAATCGCATCGAAGCCATCGCTCGTGGCGAGCACTTCGATCCCGAAATCCATCCCGAGACCACGGATGGCGAAGCGGTTTTGGAAATCGACCGCTTCAATCTCTGGTACGGTCAGGCCAAGGCGCTGTACGACGTCAGCATGCAGGTGCCGCGCGGCAAGATCACCGCGCTCATTGGCCCGTCGGGTTGCGGTAAGTCAACCCTGCTGCGCTCGGTCAATCGCCTCAACGATCTGATCAGCAGCGTGCGCATCGGCGGCGACATGCGTCTCAACAAGGACAGCATCTACGGTCCCGGTGTCGACGTCATCGAACTGCGCAAGCGCATGGGCATGGTGTTCCAGAAGTCGAACCCCTTCCCGATCTCGATCTACGAAAACGTGGTCTACTCGCTGCGCATCGACGGCGTGCGCAATAAAGCCGTGCTCGACGAGGTGTGCGAGCGCTCCCTGCGCGGTGCCGCGATCTGGAACGAAGTCAAAGACCGCCTGCACGAAAGCGGCTTGGGGCTTTCCGGCGGTCAGCAGCAGCGCTTGTGCATCGCCCGCGCCATCGCGGCTGAGCCCGAAGTGCTGCTGATGGACGAACCCTGCTCGGCTCTCGATCCCATCGCAACCGGCAAGATCGAAGACCTGATCAGCGAACTGCGCGGCGAATACACCGTGCTCATCGTCACGCATAACATGCAGCAGGCGGCGCGCGTCAGCGACTACACCGCCTTTATGTATCTCGGCCGCTTGGTCGAGTACGGGCCGACCACGACGATGTTCACCAACCCGCGTCTCAAAGACACCGAGGACTACGTCACCGGTCGCTTTGGCTGACGCTCGTCGTCTTTTTTCTCCTCACTTTCAGTAACCACCGATCACGCATCCTTAGGAGCACCTCATGACCAAGCCCGGAATCGCCGCCCGGATTCTTATCGCCGCCAGCCTCACCGCTGTCGGTTGCCAAGAACAGCGGCCCGCCGACGGCGCCGCCGCCGCACCGCAGACCAAGGCCACGGCCTCTGTTGCCGCCAACCCCGCGGGTGGCGCGGCTAAAGCCGACGCCGCCAATCCCTTCGCCAAGCCCGGTTTCTACACCGAAGAAGTGAAGGGCGTCCTGTGGGTTTATCGCGAGGGCAGCAAGGAGCTCGAAGAGTACAAGGCCAAGGGCGCTCCGGCGCGCAGCGTCACCCGTCCCGCCGCTGGTCCGCGCGGCATGAGCGTGCGTTCCACCGACAATGAAACCATTGTCGACTATCTCGTCAGCAAGCCCGGCTTCCACACCGTGGTCAAGGACGAACGCATCTTTGTGGTCCGCGAAGGCAGCAAAGAGCACGAGGAGTTCAAGGCCAAGGGCGCCCCAGCGCGCAGCGTGACGCGTCCCTCCGCTGGCCCGCTCGGCATGAGCGTGCGTGGGTACGACAACGAGACCATCATCGAGTACCTCGCCACCAAGCCCGGTTTCATGGTCAAGATGGTCAAGGAAACCCTGTGGGTCATCCCTGAGAGCGCCACGAAGGAACTGGACGAGTTCAAGACCAAGGGTCCGCCGGCGCGCAGCGTCACCCGTCCCGCCGCTGGTCCGGGCGGCATCTCGATCCGTGGCTACGATGGCGAACACCTCAGATCCTACCTCGTCGCCAAGCCCGGTTTCATCACCACGATCAAGGATGATCGTCTGTGGGTCATCCCGACCGGCAGCAAGGAAGCGGCGGATTTCGCGGCCAAGGGCTACCCCGCACGGAGCGTGACCCGTCCGTCGGCTGGTCCCATGGGCCTGTCGGTGCGG
>CAYQAQ010000006.1:2177-3118 GCA_964415495.1 uncultured candidatus Brocadiaceae bacterium
AGGCCGACCACATCGACCAGTATCTCCGGGCTCGCTGAGTGCGGTGCCGTCCCCGGCTCACGACGAGCCGGGGATGCGCTCTCCCGTTGGTCACCTTCATCTGAAAGCGGTTCTCATGTCCCAATTGCGTCCTTTCGAGGTCGAACTCGGCAAGCTCGAACAATCCCTGATGGCCATGGGCAACTTGGTGCGCGACGCGCTGAGCATCGCCATCGACGCGATTCTTAGTCCGACTCCCGATGCCCGTGAACGGATTCGCGCGGTCGAGGTCAGCCTCGACCAGAGCGAAACCGACCTGGAAAACCACAGCCATCTGATTCTCGCCCTGCAAGGGCTGTTCGCCCGCGACCTGCGCCTGTTAGTCGGTGCGATGCGCGTAACGACGAGCCTGGAACACGTCGGCGATCTGGCCGAAAGCGTCGCCAAGCGTGCGTCGTATATCGCTCGGCACCATGCTATCGACCAACCCTCCTCCCTGCCTGCTCTCGCTACCTTGGCGCGGCAAATCGTTGACCGCGCCATCCGCTCCTTCGCCGAGCGTTCCGCCGACTTGGCCAAGCAGGTTCTGCTCGACGAGAAGGAATCCGATCGCTTGACCAAGGCCTGCTACGCTGAGGTTCGCGATCTCATGACCGCCGACGCGTCCCACGTCGACGAGTACATCCATCTGATTCGGTCCATTGCCATGCTCGAGCATATCGCTGACCTTGCGGCGGCCATTGCCGACGAAACCATTTTCGTCGTGCACGGTGATTTGGTGCAACATCAGCACAACGAAGTCACGGGGACCGAACCCGCTGGGGGATGACCAGAGATAACTGGTAGCAATATCCCATCTTCACGGGAAACTCACCGGAACTTCATCATTCAGTCCACCCTCGGGACAGCGACCGGGTCGGTGACCTGGCCCGGAACCGGACCCTCGCCCCATGACCCAGACC
>CAYQAQ010000006.1:3128-5795 GCA_964415495.1 uncultured candidatus Brocadiaceae bacterium
GTCCTATCGATACCGAGATGGCCAATCTCAAGCGCAGCGTGGCGACCATGGGTCACTTCGTGGAGCGTTCCTTGCACCTCGCGGTCGAGGCCCTGCGTCATCCGGTCATCGATGCTCGCGAACGGGCGCGGACCTTCGAGGACCAACTCGATTCCCTCGATTCCGAGATCGAAGAGAATTGCCATCGCATTCTCGCCCTGCAGTCACCGGTCGCGCGCGACTTGCGCATGCTGGTGTCGGCGATGCGCGTGACCATTGACCTGGAAAACATCGGTGATCTCGCCGAGAGCTTGGCCAAACGCGCCACCAACATCGCCCGAAACACCATTGTTGGCAATCCCAGTGTGCTCGAGCCGTTGTCGAATCTGGCTCGCGACATGGTGCACCGTTGCCTGGCCTGCTTCATCGCGGGTGATCTCGATGAGGCCACCCGTCTCGTCGCTGATGAGAAGGAATCCGATCGCCTGACCAAAGCCGGCTACGCCGAGATCCAGCGCCAGATGCGCGACGATCCCGAGCACATCGGCGAATACTTACAACTGCATCGCGCCCTGTCGGGCCTCGAGCAGATCTGCGATCTCGCCTTGGCTATCGCCGAAGAAGCGGTCTACGCCCACAAGGGCCGCATCGTTCGCCACCATCACGGCGATCTTGACGCCAAGCTCAACCCCCGGATCTAACCTGCGCATGAGCCGCATCCTCGTCATCGAAGACGAACCCGACATTCAAACCTTGGTGCGCTACAACCTGGAAAAGGAAGGCCACAACGTCGTCGTCGCCACCAGCGGCGAAGCCGGCCTGCACGAACTCCGTCGCCAAGGCTTCGACCTGGTGCTGCTCGACCTGATGCTGCCCGACCGCGACGGTCTGGAAATCTGTCGGGTCATGCGCAGCCAAGCGCAGCTCGCCCACATTCCGATCATCATGGTCACCGCCAAGGGTGACGAGAGCGACATTGTGGTCGGGCTCGGCCTGGGCGCTGATGACTACGTCACCAAGCCGTTCCGCGTGAAAGAACTCATGGCGCGGGTCAAAGCACGCCTGCTGCGCGCGCGCGACTCGGCCAACGAGGTCGAACGCAAGCGACTCGAATTTTCAGGGCTCATCATTGATCCGGTCCGCCACCGCGTCAGCGTCGACGGCGAGGCGGTCAACGTCACCCTGACCGAATTCAAATTGCTGCATTATCTCGCCTCCCATACCGGCGTCGCCTATGGCCGCTATGAATTGCTCGATAATATCGGTGGCGATGGCGATGCGGTGACCGATCGCACCGTGGATGTCCATATCCGCAATCTGCGCAACAAGATCCGCCCCTATGATGCGATGGTGGAGACCGTGCGCGGCATAGGCTATCGTTTCGCTGACGGCGCATCGGCTTGAGTGACGGCCACGATCATCTGTGGCGGACGGCGATGGTGGTGTCGTCGGTCGTGGCCGCTCTGGCCCTGATGTTGGCCGGGCTGGTTGGTGGATTCGTCGCTGTGCTGGTGGTGGCAGGCTGGTCAGTGGCCGTGGTCGGCCTGATCGTGATCGGCTGGCGTATGCGCGTGCGTATCGCTGAATTAGTCAAAGTGTGCCGCGCCTTTGCGGCGGGAGACTATGAACGTCGCGCCGCAATGCCCGATGGTGCCATGGCGGCGTTGGGCTCAGCGCTCAATGATCTTGGGGTGCATTTACAGGCCACGGCGGTGGCTTTGGCGGGTTCCCGGGCCTTGCTCGATGCGGCTTTGGGTGCGCTGGAAGAAGGCGTTGCCTGTGTTGATCGCCTGGACCAGGTGGTCTATGCCAATCGCACGTACGGACGCTTGCTTGGTAATGAGCATCCCGTCGGGCGGCTGTTCTTTGCCGAATTGTCGGATCCTCGCGTCGCGGGTGCTGTGGCCGCAGCGCGGCGCGGCGAGCATACCGATGCCGCGCGTCTGCTGCATGGCCGGACCCATCTGCACGTCAAAGCGGTGGCAGGGAATGCCGAAGTGGTGGTGTTGGTCCTCTACGATCGCACGCGCATCGAGCGTCTGGAGATGCGTCGGCGGGATTTCACCTCGGCCGTGAGTCACGAGCTCAAGACGCCGCTGACCAGTATTCTCGGCTTTGCCGAGACCGCACTCGATGACGCGGATCTGGAGCTGGCGACGGCTCGTACGTTCATGGAGCGCATCCACCATCAGGCTGAGCGCTTGACGGTACTGGTGCGCGATGTCATCACGCTCTCAAGTTTGGAAGAAGGCGAATGGACCGGGCGCAGCGAGCGTTTTGACCTCGTTGCTATGACAGATGAGTTTCTCGACGATGTCCGGAACACGGCGGCACGCACCGGGGTTCGCCTTGAACGCCTTGGTGCGGCATCGCTATCGGTCGAGCATGATGCCGAGTTGATTCGTATGCTGCTGTCGAATCTGGTCTCCAACGCCATCCGCTATAATCGTCCCGATGGTACCGTGTGGGTCCGCCTGTTTGCGGAGGGGGACGCCGGCCTGCGCATCGAGGTCGAAGATACCGGCATTGGGATTCCGCCGGAGCATCAGGAGCGGGTGTTCGAACGCTTCTATCGGGTCGATTCGCATCGCAGCCGGCAGTCGGGTGGCACTGGCTTGGGCCTGTCGATCGTGAAACATCTGCTCCAGCGATTGGATGGGCGCATCGCTCTGCGCAGCGGTCCTCAGG
>CAYQAQ010000006.1:5805-21672 GCA_964415495.1 uncultured candidatus Brocadiaceae bacterium
GCACCTGCTTTACCGTCTCCCTGCCGCGAGTCTTTGCTGGGGACCCCAGCCCCTGACGACGAGCCCGGTGCGCGGTGCCCGGTGTATGAAGATTAGGTGAAGATCGCCCTTGCCCTGGCCGGAGTGGTCAGAACCTACGCCCCGCATCAGCACGGAGGTGGCATGAGTGGCGGAGCAACGCTGGAGAGCCCAGAGCGGCAGGCAGGACCGGGTTCCGGGGGCGGCTGGCGCATCTGGATCGGCATCGGCGTGCTGGTCTATCTGCTCCTGCTATCCGTGGGGATGATTGGCAATGGCTTCAAGTTAGCCTCCGGTGGCGCCGATGCGGCGCGCAACATCTTCGGCTTCGCTTCTAACCCGATCGCCGGGTTGCTGGTGGGCATCTTCGCCACCGCCTTGGTGCAGAGCTCAAGTACCGTGACCGCGGTGATCGTCGGCCTGGTTGCGCATGGTCAGATCAGTCTGGGTATGGCGGTGCCGATGATCATGGGTGCCAATATCGGCACGACGATCACCAACTTGCTGGTCAGTCTGGGCCATATCGGTCAGAAGCAGGAATTCCGTCGCGCTTTTCAGGCGGCAACCATCCATGACGCGTTTAATCTGATCGCGGTGGCGATATTTCTGCCTCTGGAGCTGGCTTTTGGCCTCCTGCAGCGCTGTGCCAATGCACTGGCTGATCTGGTGCCGATCGGGGGTGGTGGGGCCGGCTTCAATCCGGTTCGCACCGTGACCAAGCCGGTGGAGGAACTCCTGCACAACAAGGCGGGCACCGGGTTGCTGGATGCCTTGCCGCAGTGGTGGGGTGGCGCCTTGCTCGCCGTCATCGGTGTGGTGACGATCTTCGCCAGCATCTCGCTGTTGAGCCGCCTGTGACGTACCGCCTTGCAGGGACGAGCGGAGCGTATCTTTCACGCGGCGGTTGGCCGGGGACCGCTCACGGGGATGTTGCGGGGATGGTTGTCACCATTTTGGTGCAGTCGTCATCGACCACGACCAGCTTGATCGTGCCCATGGCTGCGGCGGGCCTGATGACGATCAAGCAAGTGCTGCCGTTTACGTTGGGGGCCAATATCGGCACCTGCGTCACCGCCATGCTTGCGGCAACGGCGGGTGGCGACACGCCAGAGCTGTCGCATGCGGGCGTGGCGATCGCCTTGGTTCATCTGTTGTTCAATTTTTTCTCCACTCTGTTCATCTTCGGCATCCCGCTGCTGCGTCAGTTGCCGATCCTCTTCAGCACGTGGCTCGCGGCGATGGCGATTCGCAATCGCGGTCTGGCCATCGCGTTCATCGTGCTGTCCTATTTCGGTGTGCCTGGGCTGATCCTCTGGTTCAGTTCGGGCTCGAGCGAGATGCCGGAGCCGCAGCCCGAACCCATTCCCCACGTGTCGCCGCTGGTGCCTGTGGCAACCGACGACCAACCCTGACGGAGACGATGCCATGTTTGAGCTTTTCAAGACCCTGCTTGGCAGTGGCAAGGCGGCATCGCTCCTGATGCAGGCGCGTAGCGAGTTGCTCACCACCTTAGCACAGGCGCATGAGCTGCTGCAGGCGGCATTGCCCCATTTACTGGAGCCAGGTGATCCTGAGGGCCTCGCGGAGCGTGCCAAGCAAGTCGACAAGGCATCCAACAAGGCCGAGCGCCAGATTCGCAAGTTGCTGATCGAGCATCTCGCCTTTCATCAGGCCGATGCCCCGGCGTGTCTGGTGCTGATGTCGGTGGCCAAGGACGCGGAACGGTTGGTGGATGAATGTCGCAACGTGGTGGAGCTTTCAGCGCAGGTTCGTGAGCCGACGCCCGTTGCGTACCGTGATGAGCTGCAGAATTATGGCGCCCACATTCTCACGACGCTCACCGAGACCCGCCGCGCTTTTGCCGACAATGACGAAGCGCTGGCGCTCGCGCTGGTCGAAGGCGAAAAGCCGTTCGTCAGTGCCATTGCCGTGGTCATGGATCGGATCATGGACGACGAGGCCCTGGGTGTTCGCCGCGCCGTGTTGGCGTGGCGTGCCTTCCGTGGTTTGCGGCGGGTGCGGGCACACATTGCCAACATCGCCAGCACCGTGGTTTTTCCCGTCCACCGCATCGATTTCGCTAAGCGTTCCTATATTGAGGATGCGCGGCGCGATCTGGGCTTGAACCGTCCCATCTGAACAGGGGAGAGCCCCGCGCGAGCAGGGTCTGCTGGTGACGCGGGTCTGGCATCATCACCGCGATCAGTGAAGCGGTGATGAAGAAGCGTCGTCTGCGGTACACGCATTCTTCATCGTCTCTCGGTCGGCTCTTCACCCCGCCGCTCATGCTCAACGCATGATCGCACAGGGACTTGGCACCGATGAGACATTGCGCTTGGCGCTGGTCACCGAGACCTGGCCGCCCGAGATCAATGGCGTTGCGATGACCTTGGGCCGCCTAGTCGAGGGCGTGCGTCGTCGTGGCCATTCGGTTGAAGTCGTGCGCCCGCGTCAGCCCAGCGATGATCGCGGCAGTCAGCCCGGTGAATGCCTGCTGCGCGACAGCCTACCCGTGCCGAAGTACACCGGCCTGCGCTTGGGGTTGCCCTGCGGCGGTGTGCTCGCCGCACGGTGGCGACGGCAGCGGCCGGATCTCGTGCATGTGGCGACTGAAGGTCCGCTCGGGATCTCGGCGGTGCGTACGGCAACGGCCATGGGCATTCCGCTGACCAGCGGCTTCCATACCAACTTCCACGACTACAGCCGGCATTACGGCTTCGGCGTCCTGCATCATCTGGTCGAGGGCTATTTGCGTCGCTTCCACAATCGTACTCGGCGCACCTTGGTGCCGACGCGGGCGCAGGTGGATCAGCTTGCTGGCATTGGCTTCCGGGGCGTCGAAGCCTTGGGTCGCGGGGTCGACATTGATCTCTTTGATCCCGCGCTGCGCAGCGAAACCGTGCGCGCGGCCTGGGGCGCAACGCCGGACAGCTTGGTTTGTCTGCACGTCGGCCGCGTCGCACCTGAAAAAGATATTCCACTCGCCCTGGAAGCCTTCCGCGCCATCAAAGCGGATCGCCGCGATGCCATCATGGTCGTCGCGGGCGACGGCCCGGAACGGGCGCGGCTGCAGGCGGCGCATCCGGATGTGGTGTTTACCGGTGTCCTCGACCGCGCCGCGCTGGCGGTGGCGTATGCCTCGGCCGATCAGTTCCTGTTTCCCAGTCTAAGCGAAACCTTCGGCAACGTGGTGCTTGAAGCGATGGCCAGCGGCACGCCGCCGGTGGCTTTCCGCTACGCGGCGCCGGCCCTGCACATGGTCGATGGTGTCAGCGGCTGGCTGGTCGACTGCGCTGACCGCCCCGGCTTTATCGCCGCGGCGCGTGCAGCGGCGTTGGCGCCTGATCGCCGCGCGCGCGGTCAAGCCGGTCGCGCCGCGGTGTTGCCGTTGTCGTGGGACGGCATCGTCGATCGCTTTTTGGATCTTGTAGCTGATGCCCGTCGCCAACCCGCACGTCGGAGTCTGTCATGATGCTCACCAGCCTGACCCAGCTCAGTGCGCTTGATCGCGCCCTCGTGATCAGCGTCAATCGCCTCAACCTGCGGCCACTGTGGGGACGGCTGTTCGCTGCCATCAGCCGCCTCGGTGATGGGGTGTTCTGGTACGCACTCATGGCTGCGATTCCGCTGGCGCATGGTTGGGAGGCCTGGCCGCTGTCGGTCGCCCTGGCGGCCAACGGCGTCGTCTGCACGGCGATCTATAAATTGCTGAAGACCTCGGCCAAGCGCTGCCGCCCCTGCGACGCGGTAGACAGCATGCATTGCACCGTAGCACCGCTCGATCGCTTCAGTTTTCCGTCCGGCCACACCCTGCACGCCGTCGGCTTTACCTTGCTCACCGTGCTGGTGCAGCCGGTGTGGGCAGTGCTGCTGATCCCGTTCACGATTTTGGTCGCGATTTCCCGTCTCGTGCTCGGCCTGCATTGGCCGAGCGATGTCATCGCTGGCGCCAGCATCGGCGCCAGCTGCGCTACCCTCACCTGGTACCTTGGGGCCGGATCGGCCCTGTGGTGATCGCCTTTTAGGAATCCCCGTGTCCAGCGAACTCGTCGCCCTCTCCGACCTCCACCTGGGAACCCGCCACTGTCGTGGTGAAGCGCTCTTGGATCAACTGGAACGACTCGACACGCGACGCCTGGTACTCTGCGGTGACGTCATCGACTTCACCGACCCCGGCCCGCGCTGGCCCGCGCTGCACACCGCGATCCTCACCACACTGCTGGAGTTGGCCCGGGATGGAACCCGGGTCGATTTCTTATGTGGCAACCACGATGGCGTGTTGCGCGCCTTCCTGCCGACGCGACTCGGTGATATCCACCTCGCGGACCAACTCCAACTGGAGGTCGGCGGCGAGCGCATCCTCTTCCTGCACGGCGATCAGGTCGACCGCCACTGCCATACGCATCCGGTGCTGCGTCGCCTCGGTGCCACCTTCTATGACAGCCTGATGTACGGCACGCACTGGGTGAATGCCCTCAGTTCACTCTGGGGCGGTCGGCCGATCTCCCTGGTCGCCGCTTTCCGCACCCATCTGCCCTGGGCCGCGCACCACATCGACCGCTTCGAACAAGCCTGCGCCGCCCTGGCCGCCGACGCTGCGTGTACCAGCGTGGTCTGCGGTCACATCCACGTCCCGCGCCAGCGCGTGGTCGACGTTGCCGGCACCCCGATCACTTACCGCAATTGTGGCGATTGGGTCGAATACACCACCGGTTGGGATTTCCGCGCCGGCTGCTGGAACGCCATCGGCGCGGTCGACGTCGAGCCGGAATTCGTGCCTGATGACGCGGCCGGGGAAGTGGACTACGGTCCCGCAGCGGTGTGGTCGACTCCGTGAGGGAACGTCGCGTTTAGCGCACGAATACCACATAGCATGGCTTGCCGGCACATGCGGTGCGGCCAAGCAGCTGAAGGGATCCGTCGGCTTGGATCGCATACCGCAGGACGGCGCCGCCATCCTGCGCGGCGGCGAGAAGAAACGCCCCATCCGGGCTGATCGCGAAATGGCGCGGAGTTCGCAGATCGTCTTCAACCGCGGCGTGGCCGTCCGGCGTCAGGCTGCCATCGTCCGCGACGGTGAAGCGCGCGAGGCTGTTGTGACCACGATTCGAACCCCACAGCGTGCGGCCGTTGGGACTCAACGCGATATGTGCGGTGGAATTGCGGCCTCTGAAATCAGAGGGAAGGGTCGGTACGCTGTCGCCAGCGTGCAAGGTGCCATCAGCGGCGACGCTATAGGTCGTGATGGTGTTGTTGAGTTCGTTGATGACATAAGCAGTGCTGCCGTCGGCAGTGAAGACGAGGTGGCGCGGTCCGGAACCAGGTGCGGTCGCGACCACCGGCGGCTCGAGCGGAATCAGCCGGCCCTGCTTAGCATCGAGACGATACTGCGCGATATGGTGCGACCCCAGGCACGGCACGTAGACATACGTGCCGGCGGGATTGGGCATCGCCATATGCGCGTTGCGGCCGGCCTCCTGCACGTCGGTGGCGTTGCCGAGGTCGCCATTGGCATCAATCGGAATCACCGCCACCTGGCCGCTGCCGTAATGGGCGACCAATATCCAGCGGCCATCCGGCGTGAGGCTGAGATGACACGGTCCCTTGCCGCCGGAGTCCACCGCCCCGCGTTCACTGAGGGCGCCCGTGCGCGGATCACGGCTGAACGCGAGCACGCACCCTTCGGCGATCTCGTTGAGCGCATAGGCATGGTGGCCGTGCGGATGCACGGCAAGAAACGACGGATTGCGCCCACCCGGCGATTGGCTGAGCGGCACCAAGTCACCGGTCGCGGTGAGATGAAAGGCGTGAATCTCAGCCCCATACCCCGAGACATGCACCAGCGTGGTTTCCATGCTGGCTACGGTGGGCAGGAGGCAGCACACGGCAAGGAGGGTGCGGAACATGCGCCCAGAATGAACGTCAACGCAGGAATCCCGGTAGAGAAGCTGTTTGGCGTGCACCAAGACGATCACACGCAGAGAGAGGGGCGAGGGGGTGGTGACTTCCTCGCCACTCGCTCCCCCCAACTCCGGACTTTCGGGCCCGCCGATCATCTCCATGATCCTCATCCATGGATACGACGTGGTGGAAAGCGGTCATTCTTGGCATCGTCGAGGGACTAACGGAATTTTTGCCGGTCTCATCGACCGGTCATCTCATCATCGCCCAAGATCTGCTGCGCTTCCACGACACCAACAGCGTGTTTACCGTGGTGATCCAGTTGGGCGCGATTTTGGCGGTCCTGGTCTATTACTCCCGCCGATTCGGTCAGGTCGCGAGCGGCATGATTCGGCGCGATCCCACCTCGTGGCGCTTCGTCGGCGCCGTCGTCGCTGCCACCATTCCTGCCGCCGTGTTCGGCCTGCTGTTGGAAGCATGGATCGACGCGCACCTGATGCACACCGCCGTGGTGGTGGTGATGCTCGCCGTGGGCGGCATCGTTATTCTCCTGATTGAGCGACGCCAGCCCGCTGGCATTCATGACGATGCCTGGCGCTTGCCCCTGCGTATCGCCGTAGCGATCGGCTTCTGCCAGCTGCTGGCCTTGGTGCCGGGCGTTTCACGCAGCGGCGCGACGATTCTCGGTGCCATTGCGCTCGGGTGTTCACGGCGAACCGCGACGGAATTCAGCTTTTTCATGGCGATTCCAGTGATGTTTGGCGCCTCGCTGCTTAAGCTGGTCAAGTATCACGAGCACCTGGGCGATCAGTGGGCAACCATCCTGATCGGTTTCGTGGTCTCATTTATCGTCGCCATCCTCACCATCCATTGGCTGTTGCGCTACGTGACCCAACACGACTTCCGCATCTTCGGCTGGTATCGCATCGGCGCGGCGGTGGTGCTGGCCTGCCTGCTGGCGGCCGGAGTGGTCGGCAGCGGCCGCGAAGCTGGATCACCACCACCGCTCTCAGAGACTGTGCCGCATGCTGATCGTTCTTGAAGGCATCGATGGCTGCGGCAAGACCACGCAATCGCAGCGGCTGGTCGACCGACTGCGCGCGCACGGCCACGTCGTCACACCGCTGCGGGAACCCGGTGGCACGCGTCTGGGCGAAAGCGTGCGTGCCCTGTTGCTTGATCCGGCGACCGAGGCCTGCCCGACCGCGGAACTCTTCGGGTATCTGACGGCGCGGGCGCAATTATGCGCGGCAGTGATCGTCCCGGCGCTTGCCCGTGGCGAGGTTGTCGTGCTCGACCGCTTCTACCATTCGACCCTCGCCTATCAGGGCTATGGCCTGGGGCTTGATCTCGATCTGGTACGCGCCGCGATTCGCTTGGCGATCGGCGCGGTGCGTCCGGATCTGGTACTATGGATGGACCTTGATCCGGAAGTCGCTGCGCGTCGACGCGCGCAAGCGCGCGGAGCCGACGATCGCATCGAAGCGCGCGGCCTCAGCTATCTGCAGCGGGTCCACGCCGGTTTCGCGGCGCTCGCGGCCGCGGGTGAACTGGTGCGCCTTGATGCCGCTCGTGATCAAGACCTGATTGCGCAGGACATCACGCAGCACGTCGACCGTCTGCTGTCCGCGCGCTGATTTATTCCGACGGCAAGGGCCGCGGTGTGGTGCCGCCCGCGATGACAAAGCGGAATCCAATCCAAGGATACGGCAGGTCGCCATCCATGGCATCGCGGGATGCACTCCGTGCGCGCGCCGGCGGATGCATCCACGAACCGCCGCGCACGACCGTCAGCGGACCGACGGTGACGAGCGGATCGACCACGGCGCCTTCTGGCCACCGATCGCGGTGATTCCAACGGTCTTGAACCCATTCCTGTACGTTGCCGTGACTGTCCATGATGCCCCAGGCATTGGCTTGGCCCTGGGCCACCGGACGCGGTCCCAGGTGGCGACGGCTGGCGTCGAGATGCGCGGCAAACAGGCTATCTTCGTTGGGGTGGCTGTCGTGCGGTTGGATCTGCCATGCCGCGAGCAGGGCGGCATCGTTGGCCAGCCGTTCCTGTGCGGGATCACAGGAAAAGGCCTGGCTGCTGCCGGCACGGCAGGCGTGCTCCCACTCCGCTTCTGTGGGCAGTCGCACGGTGACACCCAGGCGCTCACTGAGCGTGGTGCAAAATGCATCGGCTTCGGCGCGCGTGACCATGGTCACGGGATAAGCAGCAGACCCACTGCCTTCCAGACCGGTCACGGCGGTCCACTGGGCATTGCTGACTTCATGCGCGAGCATCCAGAATCCCTGCCGCAGTGTCACTTGGCGCGGACCTTCCCAATACACGCGATCAGGCTCGTGCAGGGGGCTGCCCATGGTGAAGGCACCCGGAGGGACCCAGCGTAAAGCGAAGGGTACCTGCGCGGCCGTGATCGTGACTGCGGCACTGTGTCCATCGAGAGCGGGAGCAATCGTCTGCAAGGACGGCTGGCCCGCAGCACGATCGCGCTTTTCCGGGGCTGCGATGAATGTTGGCAGTAACGTGAGGCCAATCACGACTGGAATGCCAATGACGATGATCTTGAACAGGGGGCCCATGCCGCTGAGCGCGTCAAGCAAGCCACCGGTGGTGGGGGCCGCACCAAAACTGGTCGTCTGGCCCGCGCGCATGGTGGTCGAGCTGCTCACCGGCGCGGGAGCCGAATCAATCAGGCCGGCATGCAAGGGACGCTCCCCCGCCAAGGCGCGCTGGCAGTCTGCGTGCAGATCCGCAGCGCTGGCATAGCGATCCTTGCGATCTTTGCGCATCGCTTGGCGCACGATGGCGACGGTGGCATCTGACACTTGGCAGAAACGACGCAGATCTGGTGCCTGTTCTTTCAAGGCGGCGTGCGAAACGGTGAAGGCGGTGTCGCCGATGAAGGGTTCGCGACCGGCCAGCAGCGTATAGAGCATGACGCCAAGCGCGTACAGATCCGCTCGGGGATCGATATCGCTTTCGCCACGCAATTGCTCAGGCGCCATGTAGGCCGGCGTGCCGCAAGCGGTGCCAGTCATCGTCATGCGGTCTTCGCCACTCTCATGGCGGGCCATGCCGAGATCGCCGACTTTTAAATCGCCGCCGTCACCCGCGCGATGATCGAGGAAAATATTCTGCGGTTTCAAATCACGATGCACCAAACCGGCAGCGTGAATCGCACCGACGCCAGCAGTCACTTTCAGCAGCAGGGTCAGGGCATCTTTTTCAAACAGCTGGCCACGTCGCTTCAGATAGCGATCGAGATCGCCATCACGCATCAGCTCGGTGGCCAAATACAGCCAGCCATCGGTTTCGCCGGCATCGACATACCCCACCACATTCGGATGCGAGACCTGCTGCATCACCGTGGCTTCACGTTGGAAGCGCTCGCGGAATTCCGGGTCAGCAACGATATCGGCGCGCAGCAGCTTGAGCGCCACGGCGCGACCATCGCTCTCGCGGGTGGCCTCATACACCTGGCCCATGCCGCCGGCACCGATGCGCTGCGCGACGGCAAATCCCGGCACACCGCCGGCGGGTAGGCCGACCTTCGGTTTGACTGGTCGGGGTGCATCTGCGGGCGCTGCGCGCAGATCGGCGCGCAGCGTGCGCGTGGTATTGCCACCGTCGTCCGACGAGGTGCCAGACAGGTCCGTGCGCATCGTCGCATCCGTGGCTGAAGACTGCGGAGGCTTACCCACTTCCTGAGTGTACGGCATAAAGCCGGCGGAAACAACCGCTGTGGGGCCAATACGCCTTGGATTTTGCCATTGCAGCACCGGTCTTGCCTGGGCTTGTGTCCCCGGGGGCGGTACCCGACCATGAACCGGTGCGTATCGCTCACGTCATCGCGCGCTTGAATGATGGTGGCCCCGCCCGCGTCTTGGCCGCGTTAGTGCGCGGCCTGCAGGCGGCGGGTCATGACACCGCGATCTTCGCGGGCGTCACGGCGGCCGATGAGCCTGACTTGACGGTCTCGTTGCGCGCGGCGGGCTGCACCGTGATCACGATCCCGTGCCTGGGGCGACGGGTCGCGCTCGCTGATGACCTGCGTGCCATGCGGCAGCTGCGTGCGGCGTTGGCGCAGTGGCAGCCCGACCTCGTCCACACGCATACCGCGAAGGCCGGCGTGCTGGGGCGCCTGGTTGCCCGTGCCCTTGGGGTGGCGATGTTGCACACCTATCATGGTCACGTCTTGCGCGGGTATTTTCCGCGCTGGGTCACGCCCGTGGTGGCAGCCGTCGAGCGCACGCTGGCGCGGGGCTGCGCGCTGCAGGCGCTCACGGAAAGCCAAGCGACCGAGCTGCGCGATCGCTGGCGCATTGGGCGAGGCTGGCGTTGGCGTGTGCTGCCGATTCCCGTTACGCCCGCGGTGCGCACCGTGGGAACCCCGCGCACCGTGCCGGTGGTTGGTTTTCTCGGTCGGCTGGTGCCGATCAAAGACGCGGATCTCTGGCTCGACACCGTGGCTGTTTTAGCGCGTCGTCAGCGCGTGCACGGCGTGATCTGCGGCGATGGCGGCGAACGTGAGCGCCTGCAGGAGCGTGCCAGCCGCTTGGGGCTCTCGGTGACATTCACCGGATTTATTCCCACCGCGGATGCTTTATCCGCGATGGATGTGCTGCTGATGACCAGCCGCAATGAGGGCCTGCCGCTGGCGGCCATCGAAGCGGCCAGTGTTGCGGTGCCGGTGGTGGCTCCGCCAGTGGGTGGACTCACGGATGCCATCGCCAGCGGTCTCGTGCGGGGCGCGGTGCGTAACGCGGAATCGTTGGCCACCGCCGTCCAGGCGGCTTTGTCCGGCGGGCCAGATCCGCGGGCTCGGGTGCAGGCGCAGGCGCAGGCGCTCGCGCCAGAGCGCCTGCTTCCGCGCTATGTCGCCTGCTATGAGGCGATATACCGGCAGCATGCGCGTGTTCACCGCCCTGCTGCTGAGCGTCTTCTGCGTCAGTGAAGCCGTCGAATTGGTGCCGCACTTTGCCGATACGCCGGCGGCCGACGATCTGCTCGAATGGGAGCTGCGCGACGTGCCAGATGCTTGGCTGGTCACCGATGTCGAACGCACGCCCACGCTGACGGTGACGGCTCCGGACGGCATGACCATGACCCGGAAGGCGTTTCTGTACCAACGCGGCGTATTGAACCAAGACCCGGCCATTACCGGTGAATATATTGCGGTAGGCACGCCAGAACTTCGCATTCGTCACACTGCGCGCGTGCCGGGCAGGCACGCCTGGCACTTGCGTGATCCTGTTGGTGAGACGCTGGCCGAGGGCGCTCTCACCGTTGGCGACAGCCGTGGCCCGCGCGGTCCGCTCGGCATCAGTGCGCGGAATCCGCGTCTACTCGCCTTTGCCGACGGCACGCCGTGGATTCCCATCGGTCCCAACATCGCGTGGGCGCTGCCGGATCGCCTCGCCAACATGGAGCGCTATTTTGCTCGGCTCGCTGAGCAAGGCGGCACGCATGCGCGCGTCTGGCTGGCGAGTTGGTGCGGCCAATTCGAAAGTGACCAGCCGGATATCTATGACTTGCCCTCCGCCTGGGTCGCGGACGAGATTCTTGCGAGTGCACGCCGCCATGGCCTGCGACTGACCATGGTCATCGACAACCATCATGACCTGGTGCACGGTAAGCGTTTCCCGTATGGGAAGGATTACGTCGCCCGCGCGCGCAATTTCCTCGCCGCCACTCCGGGTCCGCAATATGAACGCAAACTGCGCTACCTGCTCGCACGCTGGGGTGCTGACGACACCGTCGCCGTATGGGAATTATTCAACGAAGTCGACATGGCCTGTATTGTGCGCGAAATTGCGATCCCCTGGATCGCCGGTGCCAGCACGTTATTTCAACAGATCGATCAGGACCGCCGTTTAACTACGGTCAGCTGGGCTGGTCCGGATTGGGATCGTGCCTTCGCTGCCGCGGCGGTGGATCTGGTGCAGCTGCGCGCGTATGTGCATGAATGGCTCGACATGGATGAAGAGCTGCGCGCCTCGGATCGCGATGGCGTCGGGATGATGTTGGCCGATGTGGCGCGCGCGAATCAGGGCACGCGTCCGTTTTTCGTCGGTGAGTCCGGCTATCAGGGCCTGGAACAGCACAACCCCGGTAACGAACTGGATCAGCAAGGACTGCTCTTGCGTCAACAAGCGTGGGCGGGATTTCTGCTGGGCGGCTGCGGTTCCGGCATGAACTGGTGGTGGGACGTCTACATCGATGCCAATGGACTCTGGGGTATTTACGGTGGTTTGGCGCGCGCGGTCGAAGCCATCGATTGGCGGGATCCTGACTTACTGCCGCTGACGCCAAATGAAGACGGCCATCTCCGTATCATCGGCTGGCGCTCACCGCGCCAAGCCCTGCTGTGGCCACAGACGCGTATCGACACCTGGTTTGAACACGTGGTCGAAGAACGCGAACGGCCGGTGTTTCCGCAGGACGCCGCGCTGCCAATACCGGGTTTCATCGCCGGGGCCGCCTATAGCATCCGCTGGCAGCATCAGGTGACTGCCCAGGCGGAGGTCGAGACCACCGCCATGGCCACCGACGACGGCCGGCTGGATCTGACCATGCCCGCCGCCGGCCACGACCTGGTGGTCATCATTCGTCACGTTCCCGAGGTAGCCCCATGACTCCCAAACACATTGCCGCTCTTATTATAACCATTCTGGCCGTGATCATCATCGTGCAGAACTTGGCCATGGCGACCGTCTCGATCCTGTTCATCAGCATCTCGATGCCGGTGGCGATCCTGTGCGTGGTCATGTTCTTGCTCGGTGTCCTCGCCAGTGGTCTGCTGTCGCGCTCGCGCGGCAAGCGCGTGCCACCGGTCTAGCCGCACAGAGGCTTGGCACGCGGTGCGCCTGAGGCCTGCTGCGTGGTCGCTTGCGGGGCCCTGGCGTTGCACTTCGCGACGCGAGCGCGGCAGCATGCCACATGAGGGGAAACCATGCCCATTCGGACTGCGGTCGTTGCTGACGACGAAATCCTCAATCGGGAGCTGCTGGCCGAAATCCTGCCGCGTCTGGGCGTGTCGGTTCGGACCGCAAAAGATGGGGTGCAAGCGCTCAAGGCGATGGAGAGCGAGCCTTGTGATCTGCTGATCACCGATATCCGCATGCCGGGCATGGGCGGGCTGCGTTTGCTGCACAAGGCGCGTGAGAAGTGGCCGACCATGCCGGTGGTGATGATGACCGCTTTCGCCTCGGTTGAGAGTGCGGTCGAGAGCATGCGCCAGGGGGCCTATGACTACCTCATGAAACCGTTTGGCGTCGAGCAGGTCGAGGCCTTGCTGCTGCGTTTGAATGAGCGCGCCGAATTGGTGCGTGAGGTCAAACAGCTGCGCGCCGAGGTCCGTGATCGCCATCGTGCCCGCGTGCTGCTCGGCGACAGCCCCGCCATGCGTGAGGCGCTGACCCTGGTCAGTCGCGCTGCCGCCGCGACCACCACGGTGTTGGTGCACGGCGAAAGCGGCACCGGTAAAGAACTCGTCGCGCGCGCCTTGCACGAACAAAGCCCGCGCGCCGCCGGACCTTTCGTCAAAGTCAATTGCGCTGCGCTGACCGAAACCCTGCTGACGTCGGAATTGTTCGGCCACGAAAAAGGCTCGTTCACCGGCGCGGTCGATCAGCATAGTGGCCGTTTCGAATCCGCCGACGGCGGCACCATCTTACTCGACGAGATCAGTGAGATCTCGGCCGAATTGCAGGCCAAGCTGTTGCGGGTGTTGGAAGAACGCGAATTCGAGCGCGTCGGCGGATCCAAGCCGATCCAGGTCGACGTGCGCGTCGTGGCGACCACCAATCGCGATCTGCAAACGGAAGTAGCAGCCGGACGGTTTCGTGCCGACCTGTATTACCGCCTCAACGTCATTCCCATTCGTCTGCCGTCCTTGCGCGAACGCGCCGACGATATTCTGCCCATTGCTAAACATTACCTGACGCACTTCGCCGGGGAAATGGGCCGTGAACTCGCCTTCGCCAAGGATGCCGAAGCGGTGCTGCGCGCGTATCCGTGGCCGGGTAATGTGCGCGAGTTGGTGAATGTGGTGGAGCGCTTGGTCGTGCTTGCTGGTGACGGCGCTATCGACTCCGCGACCATTGCGCGTTTCTTGCCCGAAGCACAGGTAAAACCTGCGGAGGTGCCGACGGCGGCTAAGAAGCGTGGTGGCCGGTAGGCCGAAAGTCATCCCACCTTTCCTTTGCCTCGCTGGGGCCGTGGCCACACTGCCAGCCATGTTCCGCCCTCTGCTCTGTCTCGCTGCCTTCCTTCTCACCTGGTCCGCTGTGGCCTGCGTGCAACGAGTCGAAGGCAGCGGCCGCACCCAGCTCGCGATCTACAGCGATCAGCAGATGAACACGCTGGGCACGCAGGCCTACTTGACCATCCTCAAGGATGAGAAGGTCTCGCAGGATGCCGAGGCCAATGCCATTCTGCAGCGCGTCGGCCAACGCTTGGCGGCAGTGGCACCGAATCGCTGGTTCCTCTATGAATTCACCCTGCTCGAATCAGCGACCATCAACGCCTTCTGTCTGCCCGGCGGCAAGGTGGCGGTCTACACCGGCATCCTTGGACTCTGCGACAACGAAGCCGGTTTGGCCGCGGTGCTCGGACATGAGATCGCGCACGCCATCGCCAATCACGGTAATGAGCGCATGAGCCAGGGCGTGCTCATCCAAGGCGCGCAGCAGGGCTTGGCGGCATGGATGCAGTCCTCGGGCGTCAAGCCGACCACGATCAATCTCGGCATGACTGCGTTCGGCCTCGGAAGCCAGATTGGCGTCATGTTGCCCTTCTCGCGCCGTCACGAATTAGAAGCCGATGCGCTGGGCCTCGATTACATGGCCAAGGCTGGCTATGACCCGGCTGAGGCGGTGGCCTTCTGGCAGCGCTTTGCCACCCTCGACGATGCGTCGACGCCGGGTTGGTTGCGCACGCATCCGGTCAGCAACGATCGCGCGCGGGCGCTGCAGAATCGACTGCCGAGCGCGCGCCAAGCCTATGCGGCTGCGCCGCAGAAATACGGCGCCGGCGAAAAGCTACCGGCGCGCTACGGTCGCGTGCAGTGATTCTGGCGAGTCTGTTGGCTCTGACGCTGACGGCGCAGGTGTCGCCAGCCGAGCCAGCAGGGCCAGCCGTACCCTCGCCTGATCTCGCCTACATCACCGCCTTGGATGCCTATCAACAAGCGGAGTTGGCGTTGCATCAGGGACAGCTCGACGTCGCCCGCGCGCATTTGCGCCAAGCGCTCGCGGCCCGCGACCACGCCGTCACCGCCTATCGATCACGCCCCGACGATCCGACCATCCGCCGTCGTCTGAGTGAGCTGACCGCCCTGGATCGAGCCTGTTGCGGACGGCCCACCTTAGCGGTCAGGCTTTCAGCAGACCGCTGACGGGCTCGAAGCTGCCCGGGTATATATTGGGCAGGCCGAGGAAATTCAGGCCGCTCGCATAGAGGCGACGATAATCCATGGTGGCAATCATGTCGCCGCGATCGAGCAGGGGGTCGTTCCAGATATTCATACCGCCCGTATAGGTCACTTGGCTCCCGAGGCTGGGATAGGTGCCGAACACGCCGCCATTGATGTTGCTCGTGTGACCGATGACCACATGAGGTGCGGCGACGCCGTGGTCGGTACCCGCGCTACCATTTTCTTCAATGCGCCGACCGAACTCGCTGTAGGTCATGATCAAGGTGCGATCGAGCAGGCCTATCCCGTCCAGAGCATCGCGCAGTCCGGTCAGGCCGTGCGCCAGTTGGGCCAGCAAGTCATTATGAGCGGCGAATTGCGTGCTGTGGTTATCGAAACCACCGATGCGGATCTTGATGATGGGCACGCCGACACCCCCGGCGATGAGCTGGGCGGCCCAACGGCACTGATTGCCGAAGTCGCCGCTGGGGAACAGGGTGGTACCGGTATCGCCAGCAAAGGT
>CAYQAQ010000007.1:0-17066 GCA_964415495.1 uncultured candidatus Brocadiaceae bacterium
TGGCGAGATCGACATAGACGCGCACAGCTTCGGTCACTGCGGCACGGATCGAACCGATGTTGGGGATCTGGCTGCCCATATGGTAGTGCACCATCACCAAGCAATCGAGCATCTCCTGCTCACGCAGAACATCGACGGTGCGGATGGTGTCCGACATGGTCAGGCCGAAAGTCGAACGGTCGCCGCTGGATTCGCTCCACTTGCCGTTGACGCGTGAGGACAGCTTGAGGCGCACGCCGATCTTCGGGCGCACGCCCATGATCTTGGCACGCTCGAGCACGAGATCGAGTTCGCTCGGCATCTCGAGCACGATCAATGTCTGTACGCCCATCTTCTGGCCGAACAAAGCGAGGTCGATGAACTCGGCGTCCTTGTAGCCATTGCAGACCACATACGAGCCCGCATCGCGCAAGTAGGCGAGCGCGATCATCAACTCGGCCTTGCTGCCGGCTTCCAGACCGTGGTGGTAGCGCTTGCCGAAGGTGGTGATCTCGTCGATCACTTGCTGCTGCTGATTGACCTTGATGGGAAAGACGCCGCGGAAGGCACCCTTGTAGCCGACCGAGGTCATCGCTTCGGCGAAGCCCTCGTTGATGCGCTGGATGGTGCGATCGAGAATGTCGCGGAAGCGCAGCAGCACCGGCATGCCGATGGCGCGTTCTTCCAGACCGGCGACGACTTCCTTGAGGCTGACATCAACCGTGGCTTCGCCATTGGCGAGCTTGACGATGACTTCGCCCGCGGCGTTGACGTCGAAGAAGCCACTGCCCCAGTTGCGGATGCCGTACAGTTCAGCGGACTGCTGGACATTCCAGCGCTCAAGAGTCTCAGGTTGATTCACAGGACGCGTCCCTAGGAGGTGGGCCGGAGGGCGGTGGGGAGAGGTGTCGACGCCACCGGCGACTGGGGCTGGCGGCGAAGGCCCTTTCGTTAGCCTCCCGCGCCATGCACACAAGGCCCAACACGCTTGTCCCGCTGCGCTTGCCCGCCGAATGGGAACCCGTCGGTGCGGTTTTATTGGCGTGGCCATCGGCGGAAAGCGATTGGGCACCGTGGCTGGAGCGTGCTCGGGCCACCGTCGCGGCGATCGCGGCAGCGATCGCGCCGCGCGCCAAGGTCATCCTGGTCACTGACGATCCCAAATCTTCACACGATCTTCTCGCGCCTATCAACGAGAGTGGCGGTGCGGTCACCGTGGTCCACGTGGCGCTCAACGACACCTGGACGCGCGACTACGGTCCGATCACGGTGCTGGCCGAGGGTCAGCCCTGCGTGCTGGACTTCGGCTTCAATGGGTGGGGCCTCAAGTTCGCCGCCAACCGTGACAACCAGATTACGTCGCAGTTGCATGCGCGCGGCCTGCTGGGGCGGGCCAAGCGCGTCGCGCCAGGCTTGTGGCTCGAAGGTGGCTCGATCGAAAGCGATGGGGAAGGCACGATTCTGACCACCAGTGCCTGTCTGCTGTCGCCCAATCGCAATCCGCATCTCGATGCGGACGCGATCACTGCCGAGTTGACGCAATGGCTCGGTGCCGAACGGGTACTGTGGCTCCATCACGGGCATCTTGAAGGTGACGACACCGACGCTCACATCGACACGCTCGCCCGTCTGTGCCCCAATCACACCATTTGCCATGTCGCCTGCGACGATGTCAGCGACCACCATTATCTTTCATTTCAGGCCATGGTTGGCGAATTGGCCGCTCTGCGCACCGCGGACGGCACGCCGTATCGCCTCGTGCCGCTGCCCTGGGCGCGCGAACGACGTGGCCCGGACGGCCATCGCCTGCCGGCGACCTACGCCAACTATCTGGTCGTCAATGGCGCGGTGCTGATGCCGACCTATGCCGATCCGGAGCGTGATGCCGCCGCGCTCGCGGCAGTTGCGATCGCGTACCCTGGTTACGACATCATTCCCATCGATTGCACCGTGCTGGTCGAACAGCACGGTTCTCTGCACTGCATGACGATGCAGATTCCCCAGGAGGTGTGGTCATGAAGGACCTGAGTATCGGCGTCATACAGCAGCAATGGACCGGTGAGCGCGCGAGCATGATCGCGGCGACATCCGAGAAAGTCCGCGCGGTCGTCCGCGAGGGTGCCCAACTGGTCGTGCTCCAAGAACTGCACACGGGGTCGTACTTCTGCCAAACCGAAGACGTCACCGTCTTCGATCAAGCCGAGCCGATTCCCGGCCCATCGACCGAACACTTCGGTGCCCTGGCTAAGGAGCTCGGGATCGTGTTGGTGACTTCGCTGTTCGAACGGCGTGCTCCGGGTTTGTTTCACAACACGGCGGTGGTGTTTGAAAAGGACGGCGCCATCGCTGGCCGGTACCGCAAGATGCACATTCCGGATGACCCAGGCTTCTACGAAAAGTTCTACTTCACGCCGGGCGATCTCGGCTTCACGCCGATCGACACCTCGGTCGGCCGCCTCGGGGTGTTGGTGTGTTGGGACCAATGGTATCCGGAAGCGGCGCGGTTGATGGCGCTGGCCGGCGCCGAAGTCCTGATCTATCCGACCGCGATCGGCTGGAACCCCGAAGACGACGCCGAAGAACAGGCGCGTCAGCGCGATGCCTGGGTCACCATTCAACGCGCCCATGCCGTGGCCAACGGCATCCCGGTGATTGTCGCCAACCGCGTCGGTCACGAGGTCGACCCTGCTGGCGGTGCCGGCATTCAATTCTGGGGCACCAGCTTCATCGCTGGTCCGCAGGGTGAACTTCTCGGTCGCACTGGTCACAGCGACGAAGAGACGTTGGTGGTCAGCGTCTCACGTCTACGCACCGACGCGGTGCGCCGCATCTGGCCGTATTTCCGTGACCGCCGCATTGATGCGTATGGCGAATTGGTGAAGCGCTGGCGGGATTGAAGCATTGCCCCGGTTCGGAAGTCCGGGAGCCCTGTTTGCGTGGTCAGTGGGAGACAGCGGTCCGTTCCCTCGTCTGAAAGCGCGACGTCGCTCAGAGCCGTAGCATTACAACACGAGAGACTTCCGGACCTCCGGACCTCCGGACCGTGGCAATGGTAGATGAGCTGGCCAAGCGACGTGGGGGGCCTATCCTGCCGACTATGCTCGATTGGTTGCGCCTGGGCCGGGTCTCGGGGTTGTTTACGATTCTGGCCAATAGCATCGCGGTGGCGGTGGTGGCGACCTACCAGCAGGGGGGGAACCTCGACCTGAAGGTGCTGATCAGTCTGCTGATCCAGGGTCGCGGTTCGGCAGTCGTGTGGATCGTGCTGACCAGTGCTCTGCTCTTCTTGTGCGGCATGGTGTGGAATGATCTCGCGGATGTGGAGCGCGACTGCGAGTTGCATCCGCGTCGGCCCCTGCCCTCAGGGCGCATCAGTCTGACCCAAGCGTACGTCGTCGGCACCGCGCTGGTGGCGTGTGCGCTGCTGTGCGCAGCGATCGGTGGCGGCGGATTGGCCTTCCAGGCCGCGGGGTTGGTCTTGAGCTTGGCATTGCTGTATGACTTCGCGGCCAAGCATGTGCCGTGGCTAGGGCCGGCGGTGATGGCGTCGGTGCGCACGAGCCATGCCCTCTTTGCGTTGTTTCTTCTGGGTGGCGACCACTTCCTGCGCGCCACCGCCGGCCTGATGAACGGGATCGGCATTGAAACCGGAGTCGCTTTTGCGGCGGGTCCGGCGGTCTATGCGTTGCTGCTCGGCTGTTACATTTTCGGCGTCACCTTGGTGTCGGAGTTGGAAAGCCGCTCGGGACGTCGCTGGGAGCTGACGTTCGGTGCCGTGTGCATCTTCGTCCCCGTCCTGATTGCCATGTATTTGGTCGCCACCGCGGGTTGGATCGGTCATTGGCAGCAACAAGGCAGCTATCTACAGATGGTGTCGTCACTGTTTTTTGGGCTCGGGATTGCGGCTTTGTGGGTGTGGCGCGCTGGCGTGCCGTTGCTGGCGGCGGTGCGTATTGGTCGACGTGGCTTGGTTGGCCCGGCGGTGGGTGCCACCTTGGGTGGTATCATTCTGTTCGATGCCTTGATCGCGACGGCAACGCACCCCGTTGGCGGTCTGGTGATCCTGATCTTGTATCCGTGCTTCCTCGGCGTCAGTCGCGCGATCCGAATGGATTAAGTTGCCGAATCCGCCTAGCCTTACGCTCGCGCAATTTCGGATTGCCACCTAAGGTCCCGCCATGACGACTACTCCGAAAGCGCCTGCTGGTCACCGTATTGAAGTTTGACCGATGGTTGAAGCGGACATTCCGCACGTTCAGGCTTTGCAGCGGAGTTGCTTCCCTGGCATCGCTCCTTGGGAAGAAGCGCATTTTCGCAGTCAGATCGCACGTTTTTCCGAAGGTTAGATCGTGGTCGATTTTGACGGGCGCATCGTGGCGACCTCGAGCAGCCTGATCGTCGCCACCGAATCCTTCGCGCTCAAAGATGTCTCGGCCGACGGCTACATCACCGTTCACTACCCCCGGGGCGATGCTCTTTACGGCATCGACATCGCGGTCGATGCGCAGTTTCGCGGTCTGCGCCTAGCGCGCCGTATTTATGAGGCGCGCAAGGAAGGCATCGTCGAGCGCTATCTACGCCGTTTCCTGATCGCCGGTCGCATTCCTGTTTCCACAAGGTCGCCGGCACCAAGTCGGCGAAGGAGTACGTGCGCCGCGTCATCGCCAAGGATCTCAAGGATCTCGTGCCGACAACGCAGCTCGCCAACGGTTTCGTGGTGCGCTCGGTGCTGTCCGGCTATTTGCCCAGCGATCACGAGAGTCGTGGCAACGCGGTGCTGATGGAGTGGCTCAACCCGGAGTTCGTCCCGGCGGGCGATCAGGCCACTGGTTCGGCGCGCGTGGCATCGGTGCAGTGTCAGATGCGCAGCTTGGCATCCTTCGACGAGTTCGCGCGCCAAGTGGAGATCTTCGTCGATACCGCCGCCGAGTACCACGCCGACTTCGTCCTGTTCCCGGAATTGCTCACCAACCAATTGCAGGTCCTGGTCACCGGAGACTCGTCCCGGTCTGACCCCAGTCCATTGAGCACGCGGCTGGCCGTGGCTTTGCTGACGTTGGCGCGCCGAGCGACATCACCGAGGCTGGATATCGCGGGTAGCCTGCTGGGGCGGAGCCCAGCGCCAATCCTGCATTGGGTTGCGTGCGGGTCCGGTTGTTCTGGCGCGTACAGCTGGCAGGGTGGCGCAATGCGCTGGCGTCTCCTCGCAATGGTGCTGGTGCTCAGTGGTCCGGTGGGGTGGTGGTGGTGGCAGCGCGAGCCGGTGCTGGTGGTGGTGATCGATGTGGGACAGGTGTTGGTTGCGCCCGAAACCGCCAATCCCGACCGTTGGGGGCGCGGCCAACATCGCCTGCGGAGCGGTCAACGGCTGCGGGCACAGGGCGACACCGTCATCGCGGTGGACGGCGTGCGCTGGACCTTGGCCGACAATGCCGAAGTCGCTCACGTGCACCCTGGGACGTGGCAGGTGGCGGGATCGGGCCGTCTGCAAACCGCAGCCACTCCCGTGTTGGTGCGCGCGCCGGTGGGAACGCTGACGGTGTCCGCGCAGAGTGAGGTGCGGTGGCAAACCACTCCCGATAGGACCGATGTTTCCGTTGAGCAGGGCTTTGCTTTGGCAACAGGAAAAGCAAAGGGAAAAGCCATGGAAACGGCAATGGATACGGCAATGGAAACCGCGGCGGATACTCTTTCCGTACCGCAAGGACGCCGGCTTCTGCTCCTGCCGGAGCGCATCGCGCTGCGCGTGGCGGAGCCGGGCAGCGAAGGGTTGGGCTTGGATGCCGAAGCGCCCGACTTCGTGCCGCCGGATCAGGGTTGGTTTGCTGGGGTGGTCGTCCCCGTCGACGATGAACCGGGGCGGACGCGTTCCCTGGCCGCCGTTGCCGATCTGGAGGCGAGCGTGGATGTCGACGCCGAGGCCATCGTCTGGCGCCTGACCTTGCGTCGATCCGGTCGGCCGTTTTCCGGCGTGCGGCGAGCGCAGGCGCGGGTGTGGACGGCACCGACCGTTGACCACCTGACGGTGACGTGGACCGCCGACGATGGTCGGGTGTTGGGTGAGGCCGTCGTCCCCGTCGCCCCAGAGGCTGGGCCGGGATGGTGGGATCTGGAGGTTCGCCTGGCCAGCGACGAGGTCGCCGTGGGCGATCGCCTCGCGGTCTTTTCGTTGGCTGTTGCCGCGCCGGCGTCCGGCTTGGCTCCGTTGCGCCTGGCCGAAGTGGTCCTGACCCCATAGGGGAAGGCACGGGATGGCTCGGCTGCACCGTACGCAGGGTTGGACCCTGGACGAGGTGCCGTGAAACCGCTCGACGACGTGGACCCGGCAGGCACACTTGACTCCGAACCGATGTCTACCGCTGAGCACATCAACGAACGGATCGAAGGGGTGCGCCGCAGCCTGGGCATGTACCGGCTGCTGTGCATTCTCTCCGAAGGCGCGACCGGCGTCGTGCTCGAGGCCGAGCACTACACCCTCGGCCGCAAGGTCGCGCTCAAGACCATCAATCCCAAGGGCTTTGAGCGCACCGGCATGGGCGTGCGCGAATTGACCGAACAATTCCTGCACGAAGCGCGCGTGCTCGGTGCCATCGATCACCCCAATGTCGTCACCATCTACGATGCGGGTTTTGCGCGTGGTGGTGACATGGTGGTGGAGGTGCCCTATCTTTGCCTGCGCCTAGTGCCCAATGGCGATCTCAGTACGTGGGTGTCGCGCCATGGCGTGGTGGAAGATCAAGCCGCCATGGCCCTGCTCGCGGGGTGCGCCCACGGCCTACGCGCCGTGCATCGCGCCGGCTTTTTGCATCGCGACCTCAAGCCTGGTAACGTGCTGATCGAAGACGATTGGACGCCGCGCCTGACCGATTTCAGCGCAGCAACTGCGAAGGGCTTGCCGCCGCGGCCGGGCCTGTTGGTCGGCACGCCCGGCTATTTGGCTCCCGAACATATCCGCCATGGCGTCTCCAACGAGGCCACGGACATCTACTCGCTCGGTGCCACGGTCTATTACGCCCTGATCGGCAAGCCGCCGTATCAAGTCGCACCCGAAGACCTGCCGATCTGGGCTGAAAACGAGACCGTTTCTGCCGATCCGCGCCAAGAACGCAAAACTATCGATAAAAAGCTAGCGGCGGTCGTGGTGAAGACCTTGCAACCGCAAGCAAAGAATCGCTACGCGACCGTTTCCGACTTGATCGAGGACTGCGAAGCGATCTTGAAAGGCGGCACGCCGGGCCACGCCAGTGGGCGGCGGTCGTCGGTGTTTTGGGATGCGAAGTAGGCGAGCGGCGAGTGGCTAGCGACGAGCGGTGAGGGGGAACTGCTAGCGCGGTTCGATCACAAACAGCTTGTCCAAACGGAGCATCTGCAGATTGCGCACCATGCGCGGATCAGGCTTGATCAGCTGGAGGGCTTCGCAGCCTTTGCTCGTGTACAGGTGATGCAGCTGGACTAATCCGGCGAAGAAGGTCGAGCTCACCAAGCCGCAGATGGTCAGGTCGATGCGCACCTGGCGGAAGGGTCCAGGGAAGTTGACCGTCAGCATATGCGCCCAGTCCTGGTGCAAATTGCCGAAGTCGAACTCCTTGCGAATGGTGATGGTGAGGACGTCTCCGGTAGCGGAAGCATCGTAGGCACGTGGTTGTTCGCCGTAGGTGGCCATGGGCAGACTCTACGTCATGAACCGGGGGCATCACAAGTGCCAATCCGTTTGGGTGGTTCCCGATTGTCCTGGCCGGCGCAGGCGGTCTTCTGCGCCCGTGCCTGTGATCGAACCGCCGCTGCGCTTGGTCGGCCGTGACCCTACCCGGGCCGCAGTGCTGCCCACCCGCGCCCTTTTAGCGCCCATGGAGGGCATCACCGAGCACGTCTTCCGCGATCTGGTGATCGCCGAAGGCGGCGTCGGCGCGGCGTGCACCGAATTTTTGCGCATCGCCGTGGCCCCCGTGCCGCGCAAAGTGATCCGCCGCGATTTCCGCCCCGCCACCTGCCCTATCGGCGTGCAATTCATGGCTGCCGACGGCGAGCACCTCGCGGCCAGCATCGTCAATGCCGAGGCCGAAGGTGCCGACTTCATCGACTTGAACTTCGGCTGTCCGGCCCCGGTCGTCTTTAACAAATGTGCCGGTTCCGCGTTGCTTGCCCATCCCGAACGCATTGCCGCCTTGGTGCGCACAGCGGTGGCGGCGACGACCTTGCCGGTGACGGCGAAGATCCGCGCCGGGGTCACCGACCCTGCTGGGCTCGCGACCTTGGTCGCGGTCATTGCCGACGCCGGCGCTGCCGCGTTGACGGTTCATGGCCGGCTGCGCGTCCAGGGCTATCATCTGCCCGCGACGTGGAACTGGATTGCCGAGGCCGTCGCCGTGCGCGATCGCATCCGACCCAGCCTGCCAGTGATCGGCAATGGCAGCGTCGAAGCGCCGCAGGATGCACGCGCCTTACGCCAAGCCACCGGCTGCGACGCGGTCATGATCGGACGCGGTGCACTGGCGAATCCGTGGATATTTCGTGAGATCGCGGGTGGCCCGCCAGGCACGCCTGCCGACGTGGCACGCTTTGCCATCGCCTATGGCGAACGCCTCCGCGACGCCTGCGGCGCCGCACGCGCGGTGGCGCGGCTCAAACAATTCATCAAGCATGTGCGTGCCGCAGACGTTTTCGCCCACGAGCCGGAAGAACGGCAGCGCCTGTTGCGCTGCACGACGCTCGACGAACTGACCACCGGCATCACGGCAGCGTCAGACCGCAGTCGCTCAGTATCCGCGTCAGCGCCAGCAGCGGCAGACCCGTAATCGCGGTGTGGTCGGCGCTGTCGATGCGCTCGAATAAAGCGATGCCGCCGGCCTCAAGTTTGTACGCCCCGGCGCAATCGATCGGGTTGTCGCGCTCGACCACGCGGGTCAGGGCGGCGCGATCGAGGGGGCGCATGGTCAGTCGGGTGACATCCGTATGGCGATGGCGCTGGCCGGTGGCGGCGATCACGACCACGGCAGTGATCAGGGTATGCTCGCGGCCGGCCAGGCGCAGGAGTTGTTCGACCGCAGCGGCGGCAGTGCCCGGTTTGCCCAGGATGTCGTTATCGACGGCGACCAGCTGATCGGAGCCGATGACCAGGCTGTTGGGACTGACCTCGGCCACACTGGCGGCCTTGGCCTCGGCCAGATATTCGGCCAGAACCTGGGGTGGCAGGAGGGGGTCTTTGAGGGCCTCCTCGTCGCACAGCGGGGCCACGCAGCGAAAAGGAACCCCCAAACGGGCCAGCAGTTCGCGGCGATAACGAGAGGTACTGGCAAGAATCAGGTCAGGCATGTCCCCAGTCTGAGCCGTGAACCGTGGAGGGTTGCATAAACTAATCTGGTGCGAGATAGATTGCCGGCCAAAGTGGCGAAGATGTCACCGCAAGATCTTCTCCGTGCCCGCTTACAGCAGGGCATGCCTGACGTTGCGAGTGACACCGCCGCGAGACTCACAGGCACCTTGGATCGGGTCGGCATGGCCGACATCGAAGTCCCGGTCCGTCTACGTGATGACAGTGGCACCCTGGTCATGGTGCCCGCCAAGGCTGAGGCCTTTGTCAGTCTGGACGACCCCGCCGCGCGCGGCATTCACATGTCGCGCCTGTTCCTGTCGCTGCAGGCTATTCTTGGCGAAGAAGAACTCAGCCTGTCGACGATTCGTCGCCTGCTGCAGGCTTTCGTCGGCAGTCATCACGGCATCAGCGGCACCAGCGCGGTGCGCCTGGTCTTTGAATTGCCAGTGCGGCGTCCGGCGCTGGTCAGCGCCAATACCGCGTGGCGCAGTTATCCGGTGTCTGTTTCCGGCGAATTGGTCGACGGTCGCTGTCATCTGCGCTTGGGCGTGGAAGTCGCCTATTCCAGCACCTGTCCGTGCTCGGCGGCGCTCGCGCGCCAACTGATCCAAGACCAGTTCCGCCTCGATCACGCTGATGCACTGCCGGTCGATCGCGATGCGGTGATCGCCTGGCTCGGCAAAGAAACCTCGATCCTGGCCACGCCGCACAGTCAACGCAGCTACGCGCGCTTGGAGGTCGAACTTGCTGACGACGCCGATGAGCCGACCTTTGTCCAGCTGATCGATCTGCTGGAAGGCGCGCTCAAGACGCCGGTGCAAGCCGCCGTCAAGCGTGAGGACGAACAGGAATTCGCGCGCCTTAATGGCGCCAACCTGATGTTCTGCGAAGATGCCGGCCGTCGCCTCAAGCACGCCCTGGATCGTGACCCGCGCTTCGCCGACTGGCGCGTTGAAGCCAGCCACGTCGAAAGCCTGCACCCGCACAATGCCGTGGCCAAAGTGGTCAAGGGCGTGCCGGGTGGCTTCCGACCCTAAGTGGTGCAGTGGGTGAGGTTTCGGGCTTACCCGAACCCGACATGGAACCATTGGCATCCGCAGGCCAATGCTCTACAAAAGACGCATGCCCTTGCAGCCCATGACCATTGCTCTTTCGGACGGCCAGAAGATCGAAGTGCTCAAGCGCTTCCGGGCCAAGTATCAGGAAGAGGTCGCCACCATTGAAGCCGAGCTCGGCGAGATTCTGACCGCGTTGGCGGAAGCGGAATTCCTCGGTCAGTATCTCGGTGAGCAACCCGAGATCACCGCGCTCAAAGGGCGGAAGCCCGAAGCCGACAAACTCGAAAAACGCCGGCAGCACATCAGCCTGATCATCGACCGCCTCGATCAGATCATCCCGAAGCAGTCGGAAGTGAAGGTGCCGATGCCCGGCACCGCCACGCGTCCGCCGCCGCCTGGCAGCAGTGCTGGCGGTGGCGTGCGCCGGTACTGAATGCATGCTGGTTTGACACTTGATCGGGCGCCGGTCTTGCGCGCACAGACGCCACAGACACTCTGCGCGCCTTCTTCCGGAGGTCGCATTTCGCCGTGACGCAAGACGCAGGACGCAGGACGCAGGACGTCGACGCTCACGAACCCTTCGTGGTGCACGTGCGCCCCGCGCGTCTCAGCGATGTCCCAGGTCTGCACGCCTTGATCAATCAATGGGCCGGGCAGCGCGTCATGCTCGCGCGCAGCCAGAGCGAGCTCTACGAGACCATCCGCGATTTCCAGGTGGCTGAAGCCGAGGTCGGTGGCCTCGTCGGCTGCTGCGCTTTACACATCGACACCGCCACGATTGGCGAGATCAAATCGCTCGCGGTCGCCACCGCCGTGCAGGGCCGGGGCGTCGGTGGTCGGTTGGTGCGCGCGTGTATTGCCGAAGCTGACCGTATCGGTTTGGAACGCGTGTTCTGTTTGACCTACCAGGTCGATTTCTTCGCCCATATCGGCTTCGTCAAAGTCGATCGCTCACGCCTGCCAGAAAAAGTCTGGGGCGAGTGCATCCGCTGTCATAAGTTCCTCGACTGCGACGAAACCGCGTTGTGGACCGCGGTTCGTGATCAGGTCGCTACCGGAGCCGTCCGTCCGGGCTTGTGAAGTCTGCCTCTATGGGCTAGGACGTGCGTTCTTTCATAGGAACCCGCCCATGTCCACCGCCACCCCGCTCAAAGCCCAGTACCCCGTGATTAATCGCGTCCGTGAGGGCGCGCACATCACCAGCGCTGCGCATTACGAAGAACTCTACCGCCGTTCGCTCGAAGACCCTTCCGGTTTCTGGGGCGAGCAGGCACGCGCTATGCTGAGCTGGCAGCGGCCCTTCGACCGGGTGTGCGATTGGGACATGGCGACCGGTTCATCGACGTGGTTCGCGGGTGGCCAGCTCAACGCCAGCGTCAATTGCCTCGACCGCCATCTCGAGCGACGCGGTGATCAAGTTGCTATTCTGTGGGAAGGCGATGAACCCGGCGACGTACGGCGTCTGACCTATCGCGACCTGCACGCGGAAGTCTGCCGCTTTGCCAACGCGCTGGCTGCTCGTGGCGTGCGCAAAGGCGATCGCGTCGCGATCTACATGCCGATGGTCCCTGAAGCGGCCGTGGCGATGCTCGCATGTGCGCGTCTGGGTGCACCACACTCGGTGATCTTCGGCGGCTTCAGCGCCGACTCGGTGCGCGACCGCGTGCTCGACGCCGACTGCCGGGTGGTGATCACCGCGGATGAAGGCTTGCGTGGATGCAAGGTGGTGCCGCTCAAGAAAACGGTCGACCACGCACTGAACGAGTGTCCCGCCGTGCACACCGTTTTTGTGCTGCGCCGCACCGGTGGTGCGGTGCGCATGCACGCGGCTCGCGACGTGTGGTGGCACGACGCGGTCGCGGCGCAGCGCCCGTATTGTCCGCCGGCCGTGCTCGACAGCGAAGATCTGCTGTTTCTGCTGTATACCTCGGGTTCGACGGGTCAGCCCAAAGGCATCGCCCACAGCACGGCTGGCTATCTGCTCTACTCCGCCCTGACGCATAAATACGTCTTCGATCACCGCGAAGGTGACGTGTACGCCTGCATGGCCGACGTCGGCTGGATCACCGGCCATTCGTACATCGTGTACGGCCCGCTAGTCAACGGCGCGACCACCTTCATGTTCGAATCAATCCCGACCTATCCCGATGCCGGTCGCTATTGGGACATGGTCGAGCGCCATCGCATCACCCAGTTTTACACCGCACCTACCGCCATTCGCGCCATCGCCAAAGAGGGCGACGAGCATCCACGTCGCTATGATCGTTCCAGCTTGCGCGTGCTGGGCTCCGTCGGCGAACCGATCAACCCCGAGGCTTGGCGCTGGTATTTCGACGTCGCCGGCGACAGCCGCTGCGCCATTGTCGATACGTTCTGGCAGACTGAAACCGGCGGCCACATGATCACCTCGCTGCCCGGCGTACACGTGATGAAGCCTGGCGCCGCCACCCATCCGTTCTTCGGGGTCGAGCCCGTCGTGCTTGACGAAAAAGGCCAGGAGGTGCCCGGCAACGACGTCAGCGGCGTGCTCGCCTTCAAGCGTCCCTGGCCTGGCATTGCCCGCACGATCTACGGCGATCACCAACGTTTCATCAATACCTACTTCAAACCATTCCCTGGTTATTACTTCACGGGCGACGGCTGCCGCCGCGATGCCGAGGGCTGCTACTGGATCACCGGCCGCGTCGACGACGTCATCAATGTTTCCGGCCACCGCATGGGCACCGCCGAAGTCGAAAGCGCGCTGGTCGCCCACGAAGCCTGCGCCGAAGCCGCTGTGGTCGGCTTTCCGCACGACATCAAAGGCCAAGGCATCTTCGCCTACGTCATCATCAAAGAAGGCTACGCCGACAACGCCGAGACCGTCGCCGCGCTGAAAGCGTCGGTCCGCACCATCATCGGCCCCATCGCCACCCCCGACGCCATCCTGATTATCCCCGGCCTGCCCAAAACGCGATCGGGTAAAATCATGCGCCGCATCCTGCGCAAAATCGCCGCCAACGACACCGCCAACCTCGGCGACATCACGACGTTGGCCGATCCGGCAATCGTCGAACAGTTGATCGCGAAACGCGCCACGTTGGGGTAAATGTGGCGAGTACGTCTCGGGAGGCATGGAGACGGATGGACACGAGCATCGGCAAGAGGAAGGGCTGACTATGGAAGCCATCTTCGCCATCCTCATCGAAGCGCTCATAGCGCCGCTGTTCGCATTGTTTGGTGCGATCGCGTCTTTGCTCGGTGCGGTGTTGTCCTCGGTGTTTGCGCTGGTCAGCCATCTGCTCGTGGCTGTGTTCAGGCCGAAAGACCGCGCGACCACACCGTTGTCAGCGCCATCCACGGCTCCCACGGAGGCCCGTGTCGATGCCAAGAATGGCGCCTCACTGGGCACGCGAAAGCGTTCGCGCTGGTTCCGCTGGCTGACCATCGTGGTGTTGTCGCTGACCGGTCTGTTGGTGATCGTCTTGAGCGTCATCAATGTCTGGTTTCTGGACGATGTGGCGCGCTACCTGTTGCGTCAGCAGCAACAACGGACCGCGATCATCATCACCGCCGAGCACATCTCTGGCAATCTGTTCACGGGCCGCTTTCGTGCCGACGGTGTCGCAGTGCAGCGCCGCGATCACCCAGCGGGTCTGATCGATCTGACCATCGCCAACGTCGAGACACACATTGCCGTATGGCGGGTGTTGGGGAATCCGCGCGAGATCGAATCGCTCTCCGTCACGCAAGTGCGTGGCCGCTTCGAACGCGGCGTGGCTGAAACGCGACCGGAGCACAAACCACGGACTATCGGGATCCGTCGGGTGGAAATCACCGTCGCTCAGGACGGGGTTTCCATCGATACGGGGAAGCGCCGTGCGCGACGTACCTTCCGCATCAATGCGTTGGAAGTCCGCGACGTGGATATCGTCTACGCCGACCACACCCGCACGACACCGCTCAAGGTACCAGTCACCTTGACCGTGCTGACCGCAAAGCCACTGCGTAGCGATTGGGCGGTGTTCGACGTGTTGTTCCGTTCCAACGCCGTCGGTAGCATCGCCGGGAGCCCGTTTACCATCGCAACCAGCGGTGATGACCGCGGGCGCGAGACGCGGTGGCACGTCGATGCGCTGCCGGTGGCGGTCCTGGCGGGTCAGATCGGGGGGCCATTCACGCTGTTGTCGGAGGGTACCGCTGATGTCCACGTCGTCGACCGCTGGCAGCGTTCCGATGACGATCGCCTTATTGTTATGGATTGGTCGCTGGTGCTGCACGACGTACAGGCAGTGCTGCCGGAATCACCCTCGCCGCTCATGAAAGTGCTGGGGGGACCAGCCGTGGCATTCATCAACGGCCAATCAGCATCCATTCCCTTGGCGTTCCAAGTAGCCATCGACGAGCAGCGCTTCCACGGTGCTGCAAGCGCGGAGGCCGCCGGTCTGTGGCAGGTGATCGCGGATTCTGCGGTGACGACACTGGGCGAGAAGCTGGGTATCGCTCCCGAGGCGTTGCGTGCTGCCGGTGCAACCGTGCTTGATGCCGCCAAAGAGGTGTTGAATCGGTGGCGGCAGAAACCGTAAGCATCGGCAGCTGAAACCCGATAAGGATTTTCAGGGTGCGTTATTCAAGGCGAAACCAGCATCCGCAGCCCGACCGCAGCCGCCGTCTCGGCGGTGAGGGGCTGCCACGGCGCCGGGCGGGCGCGCAGCAGCCAGCGGCCCTGGTAACGGGCGCATTCGATCACTGGGGCCTCGGCGTCGATGGCGGGTAGATCGCCAGAATCAGCGCTGAATACGATGCGGCGCACCACCAACGCGACGGGTGTCGCCAAGTGTGCTCCGGTGATGATCACCGCATCGAGGTCACTGTCGCGGTCGAGCCCGCGGTGTTCACCCGGATCAGCTGGGGTTAGACGTGCCGTCGGCGTGCGTTGCGGGAGTGCTCGCACCGTCAGCAGCGCGTGATCGGCAAGGAGCAAGCGATGCTCGCCAACCGTCATCGTCACCGGCTGTCCTGGTGCCAACCAGCGATCATCGAGCCAGGTGCCGTTGGCAGACAGGAGATCTTCGATGACGACGCTGCCTGCAGCGGTGAGGCTGAGGCGCGCATGGCGGCGGCCGATGCCGTGGCCGGCCTCATCAAGATTGATCGCTGCGTCGGGACCACGCCCGATGGTGATGGTGGGCTGGGCGGACAACCGCGCGATCACCCGGCCATCGGCGTGGGCGAGTACGAGGTCTGCGGCGGTGTTGGCGGTGCTCAGATCGCCGACCAGCAGGGTATCGGCGCGCTCGAAGAGATCGGTGCGCTGCGGGTCACTGTCATCATCGGTCTGTGTATCGACGGTCACGTCGCTGCGCGGCGTCGCCGGTAAGCTGGCGCGATGGCGGGTCGAATGGACCACGATCTGGCGTTCCAGATTATCGTTGGAAGCACCGCCGAGTTCGACCAGGCGAATGGCGGCCAACTCGGCGACCTCGCTGGCGCTGGCTAAACGGCGGTTGGCATCTTTGGCCAGCAGGCGTTGGTGCAGGTCGATGGTGACCTCGCCGATATCGGCGCGCGCTCGGCACACATCCGGCAACGACTCGCCGAGATGTCCGTTGATGACATCATGCAGCGCGCCGTGCCACGGCGGTTTTCCGGTCAGGCACGCGTGCAGCACGCAGCCCAGCGCGTAGAGATCGCAACGCGGCTTCAACGGGGCACCGCGAATCTGCTCGGGTGCCATGTAGCACGGCGTTCCCACCGCGCCGCCCGGTGCGGTCAGCAGCGAACTGTCATCATCAGTGGGGCGAGCGAGGCCGAAGTCGGCGACTAGAATATGACCGTCCTCGGCGATGAAGAGATTGGCCGGTTTGACATCGCGGTGGATGAGCTTGCGTTCATGTGCGTAGGCTAGACCAAGCGCGGTCTGCCGGATGACGGTCAAGGCATCGTGCTCGGACAAGCGCTGGGTGCGGTCGAGCAACTGCTGCACGTCGCCGCCAGGGACAAATTCGAGCACCAAGAACAGCTGCCCCTGATCTTCGCCGTGCGCATGACAGCGCACGATGTGGTGGTGCTCCAAAGTCGCGGTGACGGCGGCCTCGCGGCGGAAACGGCGAATGGATTGCGTGCGACCACTGCGCTGACCGGGCAGTGTTTTGAGCACGCGCAGCTGACCCTCATGGTCAACAAGATCGACGCGGCCCATGCCGCCTTTCGCCAATTGCGCGAGGATGTGGCAGCCGCCTACGATCATGCTATCCCGACGCGGCAAGAGCCGCAGCAACACGGCTCCGACTTTCGGATTGATGTCGCCTGCCGTGAGCCAGTGGCGCAGTTCGGGCAAGGTCGTCACGCCGTCGCGTTGCAGTCGTCGCTCCAGGCGGGCGAGGTTTCCATCATCAAGCAGGGCGCGCTTGCGCGCGGCGGCGGTCAGGGCGGCAAGCGGGAGAGGAAGCACGAGGGGAGGATACCTCCCAAACGCGCGTTTCGGTAGGGGCGTCTACAGCGCCAGACGCAGGTCGCTACCCGCGGGTGTGCGGTCGAGGGCGTCGACCAGGATCTGCGCCACCTCCGGACCATGGTGCCAGATGGCCGCAGCCAGCGACACGGTGCGATCTTGCGGTCCGCGCCGGGGGAAGGCCCAGGCTTGCAGCGTTCCGAACGGCACTCGGCCGGCCTCCTGGCGCGCGAGACGATCCAGGCTGGCCACCAACCGATCGCGCGCTCGCGTGAGACGCGCC